>JAHDIA010000439.1 GCA_020631035.1 Chitinophagales bacterium
CCCCTCTTTGACGGAACATTTGCCTTTGAAGTGTGTGACCATCGCACATTGTTCGGCTTGGTGGGGGTGATGGGCACAGATTTCTATTAGGCATTGAATAACCCATTCAAAAGTATTATGTTCATCATTATGTAAAATCAATTTTCGATCTTCTACCAGTATGGTATCCAGTAGTTCATCAACCTTATCTTTCTCTTTAGTAAAAGTATCAGCCATAGTTGCAAATCTGTTTATCACCTACTAAATTAAGCAAAAAGAAAAAAAGAAACAATACCTTTTCAATTATCTTCACTTTTGCGAACAAAAAAAGTCAAAATAAAGTTCTAAAAGTGGAGGGAAATGGGGGGGAAATAGAGAAACAGAGCTTTTGCCTATTTAACGGTCGGTTTTTTGTAAGATAGATAAGTGTTTTTTGAGAAGTATGTTGTAGACAGAAACAAAAAATAAAGTAACACTTTGCTCTAAAATGATTATTTGTTTATTTCGCAGAGAATTTGTAATATTCCCAAGCTAGATACAATATAGTATACATATCTTATAGCAGCAGGACAAATTAAATGATTTTTATTTTGTCATATATAAAGAAAAGAAAAAAATAATTTATGAAGGAGAACAATGGGCAACTGCCCCAAGAACAAGACAACAATTCCATATCTGGAATGTACGAAAGTTGGTTTTTAGATTACGCCTCTTATGTTATTTTAGAAAGAGCTGTTCCTAAAATAGAAGATGGATTAAAACCTGTACAAAGACGTATTCTACATGCCCTCAAGCAAATGGACGATGGTCGTTTTCACAAAGTCGCCAATGTCATTGGGCAAACAATGCAGTACCACCCACATGGAGATGCCTCTATTGAAGATGCATTGGTAAACCTGGGGCAAAAAGAGCTTTTGATTGATTGCCAGGGAAACTGGGGAGACAACCGAACAGGGGATAAAGCAGCGGCAGCTCGTTACATTGAAGCCAAGTTGAGCAAGTTTGCACTCGATGTTGCTTTTAATCCGAATACAACCGAATGGCAATTATCTTATGATGGTCGTAAAAAGGAACCCAATTTCTTACCCGTTAAATTCCCTTTATTGTTGTATCAAGGTGTAGAAGGGATTGCTGTAGGATTGGCAACCAAGATTATGCCTCATAATTTTGTAGAGTTGGTCAAGGGTTCTATTAGTATCTTAAAAGGACGCAAACCCAAAATATATCCAGATTTCCCATTAGGTGGACATATGGATTGTAGCAATTACAATGATGGACTCAAAGGTGGGAAAATCAAGATAAGGGCAACCATAGAAAAGAGGGACAAACGTTTGTTGGTAATTACAGATGTGCCTTATTCAACTACTACACATAGCTTGATTGAATCCATCATCAAAGCCAATGATAAAAACAAGATAAAGATTAGTAAAATTACAGATAATACTGCCAAAAATGTAGAAATCTTGGTAGAGATTCCTAGTGGAGTGTCTCCCGATCTTACCCGTGATGCACTCTATGCCTTTACCGATTGTGAGGTATCTATTTCGCCCAATGCTTGTGTGATTATAGATGATAAGCCGCATTTTATTGGGGTAAGTGAAATCTTGCGCATCTGTACAGAGAATACCAAAGATTTATTGAAGAAAGAGTTAGAAATTCAGTTGCATGCTCTAGAGGAAAGATTGCATCTAGCGTCCTTGGAAAAAATATTTATTGAAAAACGTATTTATCGAGACATAGAAGAATGTGAGACCTGGGAGGCAGTATTGGAAACCATAGAAAAAGGTCTACGCAAATACGTAACAACACCTGAAGAAAAAACCAAGAAATCAGACAAACGCCTACGTCTTTTGAGAGAAATCACAGAAGAAGACTTGGTTCGTTTGACTGAAATCAAGATCAAACGTATTTCTAAATACGACTCTTTCAAGGCAGATGAATTGTTGGTGCGCTTAAAAGAAGACATCAAACAAACCAAGCACCACTTGGCAAACTTGACGGACTATGCCATTGATTACTTCCAAAAATTGCTCAAAAAGTATGGAAAAGGAAGGGAACGCAAAACAAAAATCAGTGATTTCCAAAACATACAAGTCAAACAGGTAGCAGTTGCCAATCAAAAACTTTATGTAGACCGCAAAAATGGTTTCATTGGGTATGGGCTTAAGAAAGAAGAGTTTGTTTGTGAATGTTCTGACATAGATGATGTCATTGTTATCCGAAAAGATGGGCATATGATAGTCAGTAGAATTGCCAATAAAACATTTGTTGGAAAAAACATTCTTCATATTGGGATATGGAAAAAAGGAGATGATCGAATGGTTTACAATATGATTTATGTGGATCCTAAAGCCAATAGAAATTACAGCAAACGTTTTTCTGTTACAGCCATTACCAGAGATAAGGAATATGACTTAACCAATGGGGATGGAAAATCAAGAGTTTTGTATTTGACCGCCAATTCCAATGGGGAAGCCGAAGTAGTGAATATACAATTGAGCCCAGACTGTCGTGCCAAAAACAAACAATTTGATTTTGATTTTAGCACAATGACTGTCAAAGGAAGAAGTGCCAAAGGAAATGTATTGACTCGTTGGCCCATTCGTAAAATATCTCTGCTTTCTGCTGGGGTATCTACACTAGGAGGTAGAGAAATTTGGATTGATAGAGCATCAGGTAGGCTGAACTCTAAGGAAAGAGGCGATTATTTAGGCTCTTTTAATACAGGAGATTTTATCTTCGCTATCTACAAAGATGGGACATATCAGATGACCAATTTTGAAATGAACAATCGCTATGAACCTGAACAACTGCTTCACATTGAAAAGTTTAATAACAAATCAGTGGTTTCTTGCGTATACTATCATGGAGGTAAAAAGGAGCATTACGTTAAACGATTTGAAATTGCTACCACAACACTAGAGCAACGCTTCTGTTTTATTTCCGAAGATAAAGGTTCAAAGTTAGTTGCTGCATCTACTTCACCGAATCCTGTTGTTGAGTTTAAATATACCAAAGGGCGAGGAAAGAGTAAAGAGGTTGGAACAGACAAATTGTGGCTTAAGAAACTAATCGATGTAAAAGGATGGAAAATATTGGGGAATAAATTACATAAGTACCCAGTAAGTGCCATCAAAATAATCGAAGAGATAAAAAAATAATAAGCCAACAGTTTTTGATATGCCAAGCATATAATTCTGTGCATACAATTATTAATCGGGCATAACTTTTGCACCTTTTTACCTACTTATTGAGGATATGAAAGACTGCAATATGGCTATTCGATTAAAAACTTTCAATCAAAGTGCACTCACCAATTATCTGCCACCACTCATTGTGTTTGACAAAGAGTGGAGGGTGCATTTTTGTTCCCCTGCTGTGCAAACTTGCTTTGAAACGCCACAAATTCGCATAGATGCGAGCAATTTAGACGATTTTATTCCCGCTTATGTATTGAAAAGTGTAGAACAACAATGTACACTTTTGGATGGATTAGATTCCCAAAAACTATCTTGGAATATCTATAACGAAGACTCCAACAAGGGCTTGGTATTGGAACTCAAAAAAGAAGTAGAGGAGGAGAATGAGCATTGGATTTTGACATTTGAGATCCCGAATTTGGAAAATATTCCCAAAATAGGAATGTCAACGACATTGGAATTTGGGGATGACCAAAAATATCAAGCAATTTTTAACTATACTTTAGATGGAATTATCTTGAGTGATTTTGAAAATACCAGTGCTGTTGAATGCAATGAACGTGCTACTGAAATATTCAAGGCTTCACAAAAAGAAATCATCAATGGAGGGGTGCTGGCTTTTAGTCCTGAGTACCAGCCAGATGGAATGAAATCCAAAGATAAGTTGAATGGCATTCGTAGAGAGATGTTGAGTAAGGGAAGTGGAAGTAAAATTTTTCACTGGGTATATTTGCGACAAAATGGAGAGCCTTTTGACGCTGAAGTTGTTGTTTCATTGATTGAAATAGATGATCAAAAACATTGGCTCAACATCATTCGAGACATCTCTGATAGAATAAAAGATAAGAAGGAATTACAGAAAAGCTTTCAAAAGTTTAAAGCTCTTTTCAATAATACATTTGATGTCGCTTTTTTATTAGATGAAGATGGGCAAATTTTGGAAGTCAATAAAACGGCTTGTAAATTACTCAATGTGCATTTTGAAGAGAACAAGGGAATGCCAATTTGGCAAACTGGATTGTGGGAAAACAATCTTGTTCCTTCAGAACAATTGGTCATTAGCTTTAAAGATTTAAAGGCAATATTGGTTAATGAAGGGGTAAATAGTATAAATGCTTTAAAGCGTTTTAGTTCAGATTTTGTTTATGAAAACAAAGAAGGCATTACCTTCGATTTCTCCCTTAAATCTTTTCGTGTATCTGAAGAAGATCCTCAACAATTTATTTTGGAAGGAAGGGATGTAACCCAATTGGTCAAAGTTCGAGAGGACATTGTCAAAAACGAAAGATTGTACCGTTCCATCATCCGAAATACACAGGGAACTTCTGTTTTGTTGTACAATGATAAACAGGAGTTTACTTTGGTTGAAGGAAATTACATTGAAATGTTTGACTATGAAAAAGAAGACATTTTGGGTAAGACTGTCATAGAACTCATTCCTGATAAAAATCTTGCTGAACGCATTGCTGCTTATATGCAAAAATCTATTAGGGGACAAATGGATATTTTTGATGTGAGTTTTGGGGGCACTCATTACTACATTAAAACCATTCCTATGAGAGATACGAATGGAAGGATTAAGCAATCTATGTTGATTGTACAAGATATTACCGAAATCAAAGAGGCAGAGTATAAGTTACAAGAAAAAGTAGATGAGCTTAACGAAAAGAAAGGAGAGCTCGAAAGATACATTGATTCCAATGCTGAATTGGAAAACTTCGCTTACATCGTTTCACACGATCTCAAAGAACCTTTGCGGAACATAATGGGCTTTACCCAACTGCTCAACAACAACTATTCAGAAAAACTGGATCAAATAGGTCGAGAGTACCTCGAATTCATTGTCAATGGAGGCAAGCGAATGGAGCGACTTATCAATAGTCTATTGGAGTACTCAAGGGTCAATAAAGGAGAATATTACTTTAATGAAATTGACACCGAGGGCATCATTGCAGTAGCGACCAATAGTTTGATGAATGCCATAGTTGAAAAACATGTCAGCGTCAACATATCGCACAATATACCCAAACGCATCATCGCAGAGTCAAATCGTTTGGCGCAATTGTTCCAAAATCTATTGGCAAATGCCATCAAGTTTAGCAGAGATGATGAGCATTCTCAACCCATTATTCACATCGAAGGATGTGAATTGGAAAATCACTGGCAGTTTGCAGTCAAAGACAATGGTAGAGGCATCAAAAAGGAGCATTATGATGTGATTTTCTCGCTCTTTAAAAAGACGCCCGATGGAGGCAAAGAAAAAGGCACAGGTATTGGTTTGGCAATTTGCAAACGCATAGTCGAACAACACAAGGGGGAAATTTGGGTAGAATCAGAGGAAAATGTAGGTTCTAGTTTCTACTTTACCATATCTAAACACCTTTTG
>JAHDIA010000440.1 GCA_020631035.1 Chitinophagales bacterium
TGTCTTGCAAATTTAATTGTTTTTTTAGTACATAAGGCTTAGTGGTATTGCCGATTTACCACAAAGGTACAAAGAGCACAAAGGCTTAGTGGTGTTGCCAGTTTACCACAAAAGCTTAGTGGAATGCCCAATTTACCACAAAGGCACAAAAAGACACAAAGCTTAGTGGGATGTACGCTTTACCACAAAGGGACAAAGGGCACAGAAGCTTAGTGGGATGTACGCTTTAAGACTCAACTCAGCAACCCAGTCAACCCAGTCAACCAGTCAACCATTCAACACATTCAACACATTCAACCAATCACCCCATTCCCTATGAAATTTTACTTTTCAGTAGTTTTCTAAACCTTATATCTATACCTTTGTTTCTTCAATTGACAACACCGATTTTCTCAAAAAAATTCAACGAACTTGAAGAACCTGCGAGCCTTGATATTATTGTTTACCGCCAATACCATTTCGGGCTTTTCGCAGGGCATTAGTATGATTGCCATTCCTTGGTATTTTACCGATACTTTGGAGGCTCCCGAAATGTTTGGGCAGATTTATTTGGGTATTACTTGTATCTCGCTTTTTTGGGGAATGTTTGCAGGGACTTTGGTAGACAAATACAACCGCAAACATTTGTTTATGGGCGAAAATGCTTTTGGTGCCTTGGTATTTTTGTCAGTGGCGGCAATTGGATTTTATATAGGCAATATTCCCACAACTTTGATAACGCTTTGTTTTGCGGCGACCTTTTTTGCCTACAACCTCCACTACCCTACCCTCTACGCTTTTGCCCAAGAGATCATTGAGAAAAAACACTACAATAAAATCAGTTCGTGGCTCGAAATTCAAGGGCAATTGACCTCTATGACGGCGGGAGCATTGGCAGCCCTTTTGTTGACAGGTGTAGCAGGAGGTCCAACAGAATTGGCGGGCATTTCTTTCAATGTTCCCTTTAGTATAGAGGCGTGGTCTTTGCAACAGGTCTTTCTCTTAGATGGCATTACTTATACCCTCTCGTTTTTGCTCATCTCCTTGATTAGTTATGAACCGACAGTTGAGCGGTCAAAGGAGTCGGGTACGGTCTTGGAACGTTTGAAAACTGGGGTTAATTTTTTGCGTGCCAATCCACTCATTTTCATTTTTGGAAATGCGGCTTATTTTGTCTTTGTGACCATTATGGTGACCAATTTTATGGTGATGCCGCACTTTATCAAATCGGTCTTGGGAGGCGACGGAAATGACTATGCTTTGAGTGAAATGTTTTACGCATTGGGTGCCATTGGAGCGGCTTTGAGCATTCGTTTGTTTTTTAGCAAAACGACTACAGTATTTGGCAATATTGTTTTGACTTTGTTGGGTGCAGTGGTTTTGATTGGCATTGGTTTTAACCGAGAATTGATGTATTTGTATGTCTTGTTGTTTTTTATGGCGGTTTCCAATTCGGGTTCTCGCATTATGCGGGTCATTTATATGTTGGAACACATTCCCAACCAGGTCATTGGTCGAGCGCAATCGGTTTTTCAAGTCATCAATGTATTGTTGCGGATGTTTTTTATTGGGATATTTTCCCTCACATTTTTTACCCAACGTTCCTACTTAGACTTTTACATTTTAGGGGTTTGTTGTGTTATTGCTGCCATCATTTTGATTGTCTACTACAAGCAATTGATTTCGGTAAAAGTGAAGGAGCTGGAATTGTAAGTTGTAGTTTATTCTTAGATGCCTGAAACAGGAAACGGTAAGCCAACTTATAACCCATAATTTATAAATTTTTTGGTGCAACGTCAGTGACTTTGAGGCTGCGTTTATTCTGGTTAACCAGCGTCCCGATTTTATCGGGATACAAGGGTTCATCCACCCGCTCGTCCTACGCTTCTCTATTGCCAATCTTTCTGTGTATATTTACATTGTAAAAAACAATATTTATGCCCTTTCCTACAAAGATACCAAAGCATTTACTAGCTATTGTTTTACTTATCTTGATGAGTTCAAACAGTCAAGCACAAGATATTTGCGAAGGCAGTTTGGGGGATAATATTTTTACAGAAGGGGATTTTGGAGAAGGCACCACCAATATTATATACACCAATCCCAATATTGCCCCAGGTTACAATTATACCACCAATCCTCCCCCCAATGATGGAGAATACACCATCACCAGCAACATTGCTAGTTGGAACTATGCTTTTGATTGGATTACCCCACAAGACAACAGTTCTGACCCCAATGGCTATATGATGGTCGTCAATGCTAGTTTCCAACCAGGACTTTTTTATGAACAAAACATCAATGGGCTTTGTGAAAATACCACTTATGAATTTTCGGCAGACATCATCAATCTTTTGTGGACTGGCTCAAATTCTATCAAACCCAATGTATCTTTTTTGATTGATGGAACAACTGTTTTCCAAACGGGCGACATACCCGAAGATGAACAGTGGAACAACTATGGTTTTATTTTTGATACTGGTCCAGGGCAAACCTCTTTGACACTTGCCCTACAAAACAATGCTCCAGGTGGTCAAGGGAATGATTTGGCATTAGACAACATCACTTTTCGTGCGTGTGGACCCGAAGTGTCTATCATACCAGAAGACATTGCCACTATTTGTGAAGATGGCAATCCTATAACAATCAATGCAACAGTTATTGGCAATCAATATTCCAATCCTGTTTTTCAATGGCAACAAAGTTTTGATGAAGGTCTAACTTGGCAAGACATTACTGGTGAAACTGGAGTTGACTTTACCCATAACAATTTGAGTAGTGGTCTGTATTATTACCGAGTTATATTGGCTGGCAATCTCAATAATCTATTGAACTCTCAATGCCATGTTTTTTCAAATGTAAAGATTGTACAGGTAATTCCTAAATTTTACAACGCCATTGATACCTTATGTGAAGGTACATTCTACGAACAGGGTAACAACAGCTACTCCTTGTCTGGAATGTATACAGACTCCTTGATTTCCTCCTATGGTTGTGATAGCATCGTTAGTCTTCAATTAACAGTTTTAGACAACAATTTAGAGGTAGCATATACTCCCTTTCTCGAATCTTGTCCTGGTGCAAACGATGCCTCCATTACCATAGACAATATCAGCAATGGAAACGAACCCATTTCTTTTGTTGCCAATGATACCATAGGGGCACCCTTTAATTTTCTCAGTTCTGGCAATTACAATATTACTGCCACTGACCGTTATGGTTGTCGTTATAATGAATTGGTGGTCATAGATGCAAGTTCTGAATACAATTTAGACATTGGAGACGATTTAGCCATTGTATTGGGCGAAACCGTTCAATTGGAGGTATTGAGCAATTTCACTCCTACTGATATTCAATGGGAGCCAGCCGAATTATTTGATTGTTTGGATATAATGGACTGCCTTTCTGCCAGTATAACTCCTTTACAAAATACAAGCATCAGTTTAACAGCAATGACCGAAAGTGGCTGTACCCTTACAGATAAGATTGACATTACAGTTGAAGACGTTAGGTTGGTGTACATCCCCACTGCTTTTAGTCCAAATGGCGATGGTATCAACGACCTATTGACCATTACAGCTGATCTTTCTAGTATTGAACGCATCAAACACTTTAGTGTGATTAATAGGTGGGGGGAGTTGGTATTTGACCAACAGAATTTTTTACCCAATGATGCTACTTATGGATGGGATGGTAGCAAGAATGGGACAAAGCAAAATGTGGGTGTGTATGTTTACTTGGCAGAAGTGGAATTCATTGATGGGGCAAGTGTTGTTTATAAGGGAAATATTACATTGATTAGATAAGAAAAAGAAAAACCCTGCACAAATACCGGAGATGTAAAAGAATCTCGTAAAGACATGTATGGAGCTGCCAAAAAGGTTCGATAATCCCCTTGTTCCAAATGGAAGTCCTTATTGCTAAGGATTGAGGCCCGCTCTTGGCTTTCTGAGCTTCACTCCAATATTAAAATTGTTAGATTCAAATATAATTGGTGGTATCTGCACAGGAATGATTCAAACATAAATCATTTTTTTTTTACGAAAAAATTTTGTCTACTTTTTTTACTTTTTGTTGGAAAATATGAAAATAATGTGTAATCAATACATACACAGAAAACCCATTGTTTGTACCATCAATGATACGTAAACCCAACAAATGAGTTACCCATTTGTTGACAAAATACATTTAGATGTCAACAAATTGATGCTCATTTCCAATGGCTTGCATAAAGACTTCAAAATCGGCAAATGAAAGGGCAAGTGTTGCTGTATTTACATTGGGATGAAAATTGACCAGCTTTGCTTTTTTCATAGTACTATCTAATAATACCTTAACATGTCTATCGTCGTCGTTGATGATTCCAAAAGGGGAAACAGAACCAGGTAGCAAACCCAAGTATTTGACCAATCGTCTCTCTGAGGCAAAACTTAATTTTTCCCCTCCTAAACTTTGTCCCAATTCCTTGAGATTAATCTTTCTGTCTTTTTGTGCAACAAGTAGGTAATGTTGTTTCCCCTTGTTATTCCTCAAAAAGAGGTTTTTAAAATGCATTCCTTCCATAGTATGCCAAATTTCTTCGGCTGCGGCTACTGTTGCAACTGCCTTGTGCGTGTGCAGTTGATAGTCAATTTTTAGCCCTTTTAAAACCTCTAAAACTTTGTCTTGATTCATAGCCTTTTTTGTTTTCATTAGAAATCCAATGGCGCACAAGATACTAAAACAAATATTCTCTTCCTCTATACCAAAGTATTTGATCTAAATAGGATGCTTTCACCTCCCCAAACACCTGTATATAAGAGATTTTAAAACACTATATATGGCTTGAAAAGCAAAAAACACTTAACATATTAATAATATGCATAAATACAAAACACAATATCTTTCACTATTGGCGTTCTTTGACAATTTTTGCAGAAGATAGCTAGTTCTTCAACAAGCTATCCCGTCGCCTGTGACTCCCTATTTTTGTTCAAGAACCACTATTGGTAAACTAAAAAAAAAACTGTACTTTGAGCCAGCAATTTAAATCGGACAATTATGTATCAAGGAATCAACGTACCTTCCAAAAAAAAGCCTACTTATCCCATCAACAATGCCCTAAAAAATTACTTGGGCAAATACAACCGCAACATTTCTCTCCCTCTACAATATGAAGACTTACTCCGTTTCAATTCTTCAGTCAGTTTGCTCAACGAAAAAGGAGAAGATACGCTTTGGCAAACGGTTTTTTACCAAGGCAATGAAATGCGGGAGTTGTACGAAGCCTTGACCTATATTTACGCCTTACTCAAAGCTGATGGTGATAAAAAGGTCCTCAAACATTTGACGGTTTCACGGGTGGATTTTTGCACCTTCGGCAACTCCAAACCTTTTCGGGTACGCATCATCAACCGATTCAATGACAATTACGATCACATTTATGTCAAAAGTGCCGATGCCTCTCGGATTTATGGATTGGAACTAGAAGAATTACTCTCCCCCAATAGTGTCCTCTTTTTGGTAGACCGCAAAACCCTAATCGAAGAACACATTGCGGGCATTCCTGGCGATGACTTTATCAGCAACCACCTAGAGGTCAAT
>JAHDIA010000441.1 GCA_020631035.1 Chitinophagales bacterium
TCCTTTTTTCTTTTTTGTATGGAACGTTGGCTTTTCAAACCTTGGTGTCTCCCCGCTATCCGCTGCTATGGTGGCATTTGGGGGAATATATTTCGCTTCACTGTCACGGGAGTAGACAAGGTATGCCTTGTCTCTACATCCCACTCACTATTCCATTTACCCGCCACGTATGGAATGCCACCATATTCGCTACTATCGGGCATAGGCATCGGTTCTTTGGGTGCTTTGTTGGTTCGTTTTTTCCATCCGCTTCACGCCATTTTTTGCGCCCGTTTTGGGTTTGGGCAGACACATAGATCTGCCCCTACGGGTGTTTTTTCATTTTTAATGCGCCCAACAACAATGTTGTCCATCCCAATATAAAAAACATTCCGCCAATGGGTGTCAATGGTCCCAAAAATTTCCAATGTTCAATGCCCAATGCAAAGCGTGTTGCCAACAAATAAAGAGAACCTGAAAATAAAATAATTCCCAAAATGAAAAAAATGGCACCTAAACGTAGATATTTGTCGTTTAAATATGAGAAAAGCAAGGCAGTTCCCAATAAAGCAAAGGTATGGTAAAAATGGTAGCTCACTCCAATATTGTAGGTTTTTATGGAGGATTCTGCCAATTGCCACTGCTCTTTTAAAACGTGCGCACCAAATGCGCCAAAAATAACTGCCAATGCTCCCATTAAAAATGCGCTTATTAAAATGTATTTTTGTGTATTCATAACAAATATTGCTTAACTTAAACTTTTACAGGTCAAAACCGAATTGTAGCAAATGAGAAAACTGATTTTTGTCCTACTTATTTTAGCATTGTTGTTGTTGGTAGCTTCTTTTTTTACCAACATAAGTGGTTATTTTACTGGAAGTAAAGGATTGTTTACCAGTGTTCCATCCTCCAACTTAGGAGTTGTATATGTCAAAGATGCTCAAGCTTTTAAAAACAAAATAGAACAGACTGCTTTTAAAAACAACTTGGACAAAATAGAACTCTCTAACAAATTACAATCTTTGATGCAAGATATTGCAGACATCACAGATGAGGAAAACCCCAATATCAAAAGTATTCCTATTTGTGCCAGTTTGCATTTAATTTCACCTCAAAAATATGATTATCTTTTGCACATCAAGGCTTCCAATATTTCTTTTTTGCGTTTTGGGCAATTCAAAAAACAATTAGAAGAAAAAGGAGCTCAAATTGATGTTCACCAATTTAGTGGGGTGAGCATCTACAAAGTAAACAAAAACAAAAATGAATTGTACTTTGCTCAATCTGGCCAAAATATTTTAATCAGCCGACACGCTACCCTAATTGAAGAAGCCATTAATCAACGAAGCGAAAAATCCTCAGACATTGCTTCTTGGTTGTTGTCTGGTTCTTATCATAAAGACGATTTTGCTGTTTACCTCAATTTAGAAAACGCTGGATTGTTGAATACAGTTTTTACCCAATCAGGAAAAAAATCGTGGTTCAACCAATTGAACAATGCAGGAGAGGCTGTCTATGCTCATTTTAATCTATTAGAAAATAGGATAAAATTTGCTGGACAAATAGAGATGAGCAATGAGCATCTTGACTTTCAAGACCATTTGCAAAATGCAGGCACACTCAATGCTGAAAAAATCAAACGTTTATTGCCCGCTAATACTGCCCTTGCCACTTTTCAAAAATGGGAACGCAATCCCAATATCAGCAATCTTGAATTTGAGGTTTTGGAAAAACATGTACTTCCTTGGTTTGACAAAGAATGGGCGTACATTGTCCCTGAATTCCAACAAAAATCTATGGGTAGTTGTCTGATACTTTCTTCCTCTGATCCCTTACGTGCCAACAATTTGATAAGCCTTTTGGCATCCAACTCAGGAGTCAATAAAGAAATAAGAGAATACCGAGGCTTTGACCTAAAAGAACTAAAAAACACAGATATTCCAACAATCTTTTTAGGCGAATACCTAGCAGAAGATTACAAAAACTGCTTGTTTACCGTCATTGAAAACAATCTGGTAATTGGCAGTGATGAACGTTCACTGAAAGCATTGCTCGATCAATTCATCAATAAACAATCATTGAATCGAGAATCTGCTTTTACGGAGTTTGTCAGTCATTATGCCTCTGGCACCAATGTGTGTATACAAGCCCGTCATTTGCAACAACTACTCCTGCTCAATCCTTCCGAAAACTTTAGTCAGTCTCTTCAAAAATATGGAGGTGATTACAAGGTATTTTCCCCCTTATTTGCCAATATCCAAACAGATGGCGAATTTACAGGAGATATTTTTTACAATGCCGTTTCAGGAGTCGAATCAGCTGTTGCCTGGAGTGTGGTCTTGGATGCACCTCCTGCTACCCAACCTTATGTTGTTAAACACAAAGGACAAAGCGAAATTTTGGTACAAGATAAAGACAATGCTTTGTATTTATTGAGTGGAGATGGACAAAAATTATGGAAGAAACAATTGGCTTCTTCCTTATTAAGTAAAGTTTATCCTATTGATTTTTACAATGATGGCCAAACACAATACTTATTCAATACTCAAAAAAACATTTATATCATAGATCACCAAGGCGTTCCCTTAGATAATTTCCCCATTCGTTTGAGTTCGACAGCGAATACAGGTTTATTGCTCGCCAATTTTAGAGGGGAGCAATACATATACATTCCTTGTAAAAATGAAAGAATATATGGTTATGAGCTAAATGGAAAACCGCTCAAAGCTTGGAGTCCAATGGATGGTTTGGGTTTGGTCAATACTCCACTAAAAATATTGGAACAAAACAAGAATCAATTCATTATTGCTGCCAACAGCAATGGAACACTTAGCTTTATAAGCCCACAAGGAGAATTAGAGTTTGCTGCTGCTTTGGAATCACCGATCATTGGTGATTTATATGTGGAAGAACGAGAGGGATTCAAAGTTATAGTTGCTAGTTGCAAAAATGGTAAGACTTACACTGTCAATCAAGAAGGTAGTTACTGGTCTAAGAATTATATGCCCTTGAATGAAAATAGTATGTTCCACTCTGCAAACATTCAGGGCAGTGAATCTAGAGAACTGATTTTTAGTAGTTCCAATAAAGTAGGGGTCTTCAATACTATAGAAAAACTATATGATTATGAACTAAGTTGTACACCTTCTCAAATCTTTACCAATACAATTCCCAATGAATCGGTTCGAAGACTAGGTATTTTTTGTGAAGATGCCCAACAAATTTACCTTTTGAATAACAACGAAAAAGTAAGTGAAGGTTTTCCAATCGACGCTTCTACTCCCTTTGTTGTGGACGACCTATTCAATACAGGTGAACAAGTTTTGATAAGTGGTGGTACACAAAACAATATTTTTGCTTATCGTATCAAGTAATGCTTTTTTATTTCGTTCCTTGACCATTTTTGCAATCAATGAAGCTCTCCGTCATCATAGTCAATTACAATGTTTGTTACTTTTTGCAGCAGACCTTGCAGTCTGTAGAGCAAGCCATTGACTATGCCCAAAAAGAAGGAATAGATTGCGAATGTATTGTTGTTGACAATCAATCGTCGGATGATTCGGTCCCTATGGTCCAAAAACTCTTCCCGCATTTCCAACTCATTGCCAATCAAGAAAATACGGGTTTTTCCAAAGCCAATAATCAAGGAATACGTATTAGCAAAGGAAATTATGTTTTATTGCTCAATCCCGATACTGTTGTAGCAGAAGACACTTTTGTTTTATGTACACAATTTATGGATGTCCACCCCAAAGCAGGTGCCTTAGGCATTAAAATGGTAGATGGCAAAGGCATTTTTTTACCCGAATCCAAACGAGGATTGCCCACTCCTTTAACATCTTTGTATAAGATGTTGGGACTCTCTCAAATCTTCTACAAATCCAAAACTTTTAACCAATACCATCTTGGATACTTGGACAAAGACCAAAACCATAAAGTCCCGATTTTGTCAGGTGCTTTTATGTGGATGCGCAAAAGTGTACTAGACGAGGTTGGTTTGTTGGATGAAAGTTTTTTTATGTATGGAGAAGACATCGACTTATCCTATAGAATAGTCAAGGCTGGTTATGACAATTACTATTTTGCCGACTCCCAAATCATTCATTACAAAGGCGAAAGTACTAAAAAGGGGAGTCTTAATTATGTTCGTATTTTTTACAAGGCAATGATTATTTTTGCTCAAAAACATTTTGCTGGGCAACAGAGCAAAGCCTATACTTTTTTTATACAAATTGGGATTTATCTAAGAGCATTTCTGGCAGCATTTGTTCGATTATTTTTAAAACTTTTACCTTTTGCCCTAGATGCTATATTAATTTTTGGTGGACTATATGCCATCAAAGAATTTTATGCCAATAATGTCAAAGAAGCGGCTAGTTATTACGCACCTGAGTATTTGTATGTCAATGTGCCACTTTACATTTTGATATGGTTGATTAGTATTTATTTTAGTGGGGGGTATGATCGACCTTACAGTTTAAAAAAGTTGGTCAGAGGAATTTTGTTTGGGGTATTAGTCATTGCAGCCGTTTATGGTTTTTTACCCGAAGCATATCGTTTTTCAAGGGCAATGATCTTGTTGGGAGGATTGTGGACAGTGGTTGCTTTGGCTTTTTGGCGAACCCTCCCAAGATTGTTTGGCTCCAATAAAACTTATACCGATGCCAATTATTCTGGCAAGCTTGCTATTGTGGGTAGTTTGTCCGAAGGAAACCGCATTAGGGGTTTGCTAATGGATACAGGATTGAGCTTTGATTTTATTGGCTATATCGACCCAAATGATTCAATGGATCAACAGCATCCACATTTTTTGGGGACACTCAACAGCTTGCAAGAGATTGTTGAGCTTTATAAAATAGAAGAATTGATTTTTTGTAGCAAGGATATGCCCTTTAAAGCCATCATTAAGTGGATGGAACACATTGGTCCTCATTTAAACTACAAAATTGTTTCAGAAAACAGTAAACATATCATTGGAAGTAATTCTAAAAATACCGCTGGCAATAAGTACTTGAGTGAATTGAGTTTTGAGATTGCCAAGCCTGCCCAAAAACGCAATAAACGAGTGTTAGACATTGGTTTGAGCTTGTTGTTTGTATTTTTGCTGCCCATCGCCTTATTTGTAACACCCCAAATAGGACAGTTTGCCCAAAATTGTTGGGCAGTTTTAAGTGGAAAAAAAACTTGGGTTGGCTTTGGAGACAAGGCCATAGACAAATTGCCCCAAATTCGGAAAAGTGTATTGACTCCCTTAGATGGTTTGCCTCGCCAAGATTATTCAGAAGCAAGCAAAATGCGTTTGTTGCGATTGTATGCCAAGGAATATAGTGTATACAAAGATTTGGGCATCCTATTCAAGAATTGGCGAAGCCTGTAGAGACGCAAAATTTTGCGCCCGAACACAAAACGGAGGAAAAAATTATGAGTTATAAATTGTAAATTGACTTAGGCAAAAGCAAGGCGTGAAGCGGATGGAATAGCGAACCCACGTAGGACTCACAGAAACGATGCCTACGCCCGATAGAGCCACATACCATGTATGGGCGAAAGCGGGG
>JAHDIA010000442.1:0-1041 GCA_020631035.1 Chitinophagales bacterium
TCCATCGAGCGTAGGAGAGAACGGTTTGGGGGCTATTGCCGTTTTAGCCATTGTTAGGTGTGTATCTTACATTCATTATTTTAGTATTATCTTTATGGAGTCTTCTGTCATATTGAACTTTTCCATTATTTTGGCAATTCTTTGCATACAACGAGATGCCGAAATATTAATGTGAATAAATAGTAAGTCATCATCTAAATCTTTTACTTTATCCCACACCTTACCTTCAAATGTCTTGTATCTATTTGAGTGATTGAAATTTAAATCTATTATCTCTTTTAGTGTTCTCCATTTTAGAATGGTTTCCTCTCTGTTAAATAACTCACTCTGGTTGTCTAAGATAAAATCAAAATCAAAATCTGGATTATTCTTTAAATATTTGAGAAACTTAATAAATACATCTTGCCAAGTCTTCACTTTTATCAGCTTATCTTGAATTTGTAATTCTATTGGTTTATTTCCTTCAGCCATTTCTCCTGCATCAGTTTCTAATGGTGAGAATGCTAAGTTTTCAACCAGTTTGGTATTCCAATTCGATGTTTCCCTTATTTCAACTGGCAATGGAAAGGTCTCAAGTAACCACTTTACCATATTGGTTTGGTGTTCCTTAATACTCTGTTCATTCCAATTTTCACGTTTGATTATGTCTAATCTGTAATTAAGTGAAGATGTTTCAAGTTTTCTTTTTTTCTCCTCAAATGGTTTGTTTCCAATTTCACTATTAAATTCTGTAAGAATTAAGTTGCCAATATTATGTAAATATGTTTTGTGAATTTCATCATAGTTTTCTCCTAATTCTGCTTTCCAATTGTCTTCAATCTTTTGGGGCATTATGTGTTCAATAGTAACTTTTCTATCCCGAAAATCAACCGCTACTTTTGTATTGTTTTCCTCAATTTTACCTAAAATTAGTTTGGAATACTTGCTTAAACCTTTGTAAAAGTTCATTGATTTTAAGCTTGTGCTTAACTCAATGTCATTTGGAAGTCTTAGCCTGTAAATCATGTTAGTTAATAGCTCAATCATTGATGATTTACCTCG
>JAHDIA010000442.1:1051-5531 GCA_020631035.1 Chitinophagales bacterium
ACAATTTCTGGAATCCTTTTGCTTAATATTACTATGTTCTTATTCTCGCCTTGAGTCAGACCTAAAATTCTTCGTCTAATTAGGTAAGTTCTTATAGAATGCAGTGTTGTTATCAGAACCTCATCACTCAACCTTAGTTCATTAACATCATATTGGTGATATTCTAATAGTCCTAAAACAAGAGGCTTAAATGCTTCAGATTTTATATCGTGGAAGATGATTCTAAGTAACTCTTTGATTTCTTTATCATTGTTGTTGTTATGTGAAATAATATCATTGACAACTTCTGTTATTATCCATTTGTAACATTTTACATACCTCACAATATCGTCTATAAAGTCATTGTGTTTTTCAAAACTATCGTCTACATAATCCTTAAATTGTTGATATAGCTCTTTCGTATTGTTGTCACTTACAACCTTCAAAGAAGTTGCCTTTTTGTATTGAAGATAATCTCGAAAAAACTTTGATGTGTTGTTGTGGAATACTTCCTCTATTTTAGGGTGCCATACTTTCTCATATATATGAGATTGACTTTCACTATCCATTTTTAGTAATACAAAATTTCTTACTAAATCGGATAGAGATAGAGGTTTCCCTAGTGAATTTAATGTCTCAAAAATTATTTGAGGGTCTTCTCCCTTGAAAGGTCTTTCATCCAAAAATATGACAGCTACATTCATTCTTTGTATAGCAGTAATGTAATGTTCAAATTTGACCTCTGGATTTAGTTTCTTCTTTTCACGAATAACTTTTTTGAACAATTCATAAGCTATTTTTATAACTCCTGGATTTGCTTCCAAACCATTTACCAGTGCCTTGTACGAATCCCAATCTTTCGTGACTTGTTTAAGCTTTATTTTGTCTTGAAATGTTGATGAATTATTCGTTAAGAAGTTCTGATTAATAAAATCAATCTTATCCTGTTCAATTTCGGAATCCCTCAAGGCAATTAAAAATATTAATGTTGTTGTAAGTCTTTGTTGACCGTCTACAATTACAGATTTATTGGCGAAACCTGCCTTTTCTTCCTTAATAACAAGGGTGCCGAAAAAGTGCTCTAATTTGTCTTTCTGTTTGGCATCTAAGTCTGAATCTATAATTCTTGTTACGTCACTAAAATATCTTTCAATTTCAGGTTTACCCCAAGCATATGCTCTTTGAAAGGGGGGGATAAAGAATGATGTTGCATTCTTTGCCAATACATCGTATATAGAATGACTTTCTGTCTTCATTTAATTTTTATTTTTGGTTGTGCCATAACGTCCCAGCTAAACGCAGCATAGACGCATAGCCCATATTGCCGTTTTAGCCATTGTTTTAAGACATCTTGCTTTATTTTGATTTCATATATCCAATATATAGGGCAATATATACTTTTTGCATCCCAAATATAAGGCATTTATATCATTTTTTTACATAACCACTATCAAAAAAACGAAACAACGAAGCACCACACCAACTCGCCTACGCCCGATAGAGCCACATACCTTGTATGGGCGAAAGCGGGGACACACTTTGCAAACGAAGCCCCCAACATTCCGTCCTCATTTTTAAGATTTTAACAAATTAACACATTTTCTTACACAGAAAAGACGAACCTCAATGCATATTCGTTCGTACAATAAGGACAGACCTTGTGCAAAACTGAAATTCTTTAAAGAATGAATTCTACGACCATGCCAAATGACGGATATGTTGATCCCAATTACAATCAATATGAGGACCAAAATCAGGGATACTCAGACAGTGACCATCAGCAATATGAATATGAAATAGATGATGAGTCGGAAGGTGGGCGCAATTGGTGGCCATTTTTAGCAATCATTCCACTTTTGTTGCTTGTGGGCTTTGTTTTGTTTAAAGTATTTTATTGGGACAAGCTGGATACGGATACTGCTGCACTGGCAGATAAAGAGGAGACGTATGCAAGTCAACAAGCGGCGAATGGTGCCAATACTGTAGGGGCTGTTGCCAATAGTGAGGAAAGTGGATACAATGGGGGAGAAAGTGAGGAAAGCGGTAGTGCTTATTATGGGATGGATGATGAGGAAAATGAGGGAACGAATAAGCAAATGGCTTATGATGATGATGCGGAAGATAAGAGTGGTCGCTATGACGGGCGAGAAAATGCTCAAAACAATGGCAGTGCCTACAATGAATCTTCGACCGCTTCAAATGCGAGTGCTGCTAGAAGTGGCAATGTGGGAAATGCTTTTCCTGCTGCTCCTGGTGTGCCCCAACAATATCCTAAGATGGATCACGCACCAGATGGTTTTTATTCGATTATGAATGTGTTTAGAGAGCAAGGCAATGCCTATAAGTATGAAGAAAAGTTGAAGAGATGGAATATGCGTACCTATATTTTTCCCAATGATGGCAATTATAGAGTGGGGGCTTATTTGGGAGCAGACATAGGAGAGGCTAGAGAAAAATTGGCAATGGTCAAGCAAAATATTCAAAGACAAGCTTGGTTGTTACAGCATTGAGCAATAAGACTGTTTGATAGGTCATTTGGGGCTAAATACAAAAAATAAAAATTTTTTTTTCTGATTTTTAATAGGGTATATATGATAGATTAAACTCTATATATTGGTCTTCGTAAGAGAGAAATACTTCTCCTTTTTGGTTGCCCTCCGCCAAGCATTAAGAATTTTTGTGAAAAACAGAACTTTACGACTTTGCAACCAATATCATTCAACAACCAAGTCACCCCTTATATTGCTGAGCAGTTCCAGCCAATGAATGGAAGGGTATCTAGCGATAACATACAAATTCAGCAACTTTACGAAAATATTTTTAAACACAGTCCGTTTGCCATTTCGCTTCGAGATTTGCGGTCCAATACATTCGTCAATGTCAATAAAGGCTTTGAGGAATTGTTTGGTTATACAAAGGAGGAGTTGATTGGCAAAAACCGTTTTTTAATCAAACGGACCGAATCGGAAGAGGGGTTGGCATTGCATCAGGCATTGTTGGAAGAAAAATTGGATAAGTACACAACAATTATCCAATATACTCGAAAAGATGGGGAGCAGTTTTGGGGACAAATTACCCGCTCACTCATCAAAAGTGGAGAAATGCGTTGTATTATGTCTTGTATAGTGGAGGTGACCAACCAGAAAGAAGCAGAGGAAGAATTGTTTCAAAGCAAGCAAGAACTCAATCAAAAAATAGCAGAGGTCAAACGGGCGAACGAAGAACTTAAAAAATACATTCACTCCAATTTGCAGCTCGAAAACTTTGCCTACATTACCTCCCACGATTTGAGAGAACCCGTCAGAACCATTGTGGCTTTTTCGCAAATCCTAGAACGCAAGTTAAAAACTGAATTGTCTCCTGAAAACTTAGAGTTTCTCAACTATGTTACCCAAGCAGGTAAAAATTTAAATCAATTGATAGAGGACATCTTGGCTTTTTCTAGGGTTAACAAAAAGGACGCTCCTGTAGAAGTCATTGATGTGCAATGCATTTTGGAAAGGGTGCTTATTGATTTAAACTCTATCATTGTTGGCAATGAGATTGAAGTGAAACTGCCAAGGAGCTTGCCTGCTGTTATGACTGCTAACTCATCTTACCTATATCAACTCTTTCAGAATTTAATCAAAAACGCCGTTAAATTTAGAGATGCAGAACGATCAGCCAAAATTGATGTTGGGTATTCAGAAAGAAGCGATTACCATCAATTTTATGTAAGAGACAATGGCATTGGCATCAAAGAGGATTACTTTGATAAGGTGTTTTTGATATTTAAGAAATTACACAGTAGAGAAAAATACGAAGGTTCAGGAATTGGATTGGCTATTTGTAAAAAAGTGGTCGAGTTTCACCAAGGAGCCATTTGGTTAGAATCTACCGTTGGAGAGGGAACCTGCTTCTATTTTACCATTAAAAAATAAGTTTTTTAGCTAATTCATACAAATAGTTGTAAACTTTTTGTTGTAAATATTAGCATAAATACAAATATTACGTATATTTATATGCTTTGTAAGGGAATTGAGTAATTTTAAAACTCAATTGAAAAACAACACACATTATAGCATATAAGTATGAATGGGGTTAAATGTATCGTAATATTGCTATGGATATTGATCTGGGCTAATTTGTATGCTCAGTCTGGTGGACTAGAACAAATATATTTTGACAATCTCACCGACAAAGAAGGACTTTCTGACAATGTTTGTTATCAAGTAATTGAAGACCAAATAGGTTTTAAGTGGATTGCTACGGCAAATGGGCTAAACCGTTATGATGGGGTGGGAATGAAAACCTATTACCATAATCCTAATAATCCAGAGAGTATTAGTGGCAATCATATCAGAAATCTACTTTTGGATAAAGATGGATTTTTATGGGTTGGAACGCAGAAAAATGGACTCAACCGATACAATCCTGAAACAGACAGTTTTGAACGATTTACTCACCTAGTCAACAATCCCCATAGCATCTGTGACAATCAAATCAATTGTTTATATGAAGA
>JAHDIA010000443.1 GCA_020631035.1 Chitinophagales bacterium
TGCCCTCGATTTGTTTTATCTCGGAATGTATTTATACAACAAAGATTACACAAAAAAAGCCAAACAAATGCTTAATAATGTCAAGGAGGATGTTATCAAAAATGGTCCTTTTTACTCCAATTGGGCGAGCTTGATGTATTATATGGTTAACGAACCCTACGAAGTGGCAATCGTAGGCAATGAGGCACAAGAATTTAGAGCGCAAATGGACGAGCAATACCTACCCAATGTATTCTATTTGGGTGGTAGCAAAGAAGGCGAGCTAGAACTGCTACAAAACAAAATGATAGAGGGGCAAACCACTGTTTACGTTTGCCAAAACAAGGCATGTAAATTGCCCGTTGACAATGTTGCCAAGGCAATGGAATTGATTAAATAATATTAAGTGAGGATACATTGTATTTTTGTATTATATTTAAAATACTAATGGGTAATTGTTTGATTGTAATTGGACAATTTTCTCTAATGGCTCTAAGCTCCAAGCTATTTAGGGCAAAACTTTCCCCATTCTCAAAAATAAATCCCCTAATAATTTTTTTTAATCAATTAAATAGTTTTAATTTGATTAAGCATTTGAGCTTGCCAAGCTAAAATACACACATCATTCACTCAAAATAGTCACCACTTTAAGTGTTGAAATGGCTGTGCATTGATTAACACGTATTGCATTTTTAACACAATTGAATATTGGATCATTACATTCCTATTCAAGGTATAAGATTTTTTCTAGTGTGTAATCTTTAGTTACCAAAATGCCAAGTTATGAAACACATTACACTCGTCAGACACGCCAAATCTAGTTGGAGTGATCCAACCTTAAATGACATAGACCGTCCTTTAAAGAAGAGAGGCATAGTTGATGCAGAAAATATGGCGACATACATACTCAATCAAAACATTGTACCCGATTTGTTTGTCTCAAGCCCAGCTAAAAGAGCCTATCAAACCGCTCAGATTTTTGCGCAAAAAATCATCAAAGATATAGAAGCCATAGAGGTAGATGACCGCCTATATCTCGAAGGAGAAGATGTGATGCTAAAAGTCATTAGAGAACAACAAAATCAATATCAATCAATGATTTTGTTTAGCCATATGCCATACATTGCCAGTTTATTCAGCGAATTAACAGGCAATTTTGTATATGAATACCCAACTTGTGGATTGGCACATATGCAATTTGATATAGATAAGTGGGAAGATGTTTTAAGTGGTGAAGGCAAAAGTAAGCTGTTTTTATACCCAAAGATGATGCCTTGGCATTTGAATAAGTGATACATAAGGGATTGAACATATTATACCATCTAATAGATAATAGTACTTCATATTGGAAAAATCTTTATTCTGTTGATTTGATTGTTTTTGTAGAGAGAATTTAGTAAGTTTACTCACTCAAACGAATGGAAAAAACATTGAATTCAGAAAAATTTATCAACAGAGAAATTAGCTGGCTCGCTTTTAATGAAAGGGTGTTACAGGAGGCTGAAGATCCTACCGTCCCTTTGCTAGAGCGACTTAAATTCTTGGGCATTTATTCAAGCAATCAAGATGAGTTTTTTCGAGTACGTATTTCAGGACTCAAACGCATGTCTCGACTTGAAGAAGAAGCCTACAAAATTCTAGGACAAAGCCCCACCAAATTGCTCAATAAGGTGCAAGAAAAAGTGGTTCGCCTAAAAGACCGATTTGATGAGGCATATGTGAAAATTAGAAAAGCACTCGAAAAGGAGAACATCTTTATCATAAATGAAAAAATGTTGGATAAGGAACAAAGTGCTTTTGTCCGAGAGTATTTCCATACCAAAGTGCGTTCTGCTTTGTACCCTGTCTTGCTCGATGAACACAAGGAATTTCCCCGACTTGATGATCAAAGTATTTATTTGGCGATTCGTTTGGTTAGAGGGCAAAAAGATGAAAAAAAAGCACAATATTCTATCATAAAAATTCCTACCCATATTCTTTCTCGTTTTTTGATTCTTCCTTCTAAAAACCACAAAAAATATATTCTCTTACTAGATGATGTTATTCGACACAACTTAGAGGACATTTACCAAATTTTTAAGTTTGATTATGCACAAGCTTATACCATAAAAGTAACCCGTGAAGCGGATTTGACCCTAGACAATGACTTCTCAGAAAGTTTGCTTGAAGCACTTGAAAAAAGCCTGAAAAAAAGAGCGAAAGGGGAACCCAATCGGCTAGTATTTGACCGAGAAATGCCCGATGGTTTTCGCAAGTTTATGATTAAGCAAATGAAGCTTAAAAAACATGATACCATCATTTCAGGAGCGCGTTATCACAACTTCAAAGATTTTATGGGTTTTCCCGATTTGAACCGACCCGATTTACTTTATCGCAAACGGAAGGCAATCAAACATCCCGATTTTGCCGATAGTCGCCGCCTTATGAGTGTCATCTTAAAAAAGGATGTACTCTTATCAGTCCCTTATCAATCTTTTGACCATTTGCTAGATTTGTTACGAGAGGCGGCAATCGATCCTTATGTAACCCAAATCAATATGACATTTTATCGTGTTGCCCAAGAGTCTAAGGTGGTCAACGCACTCATCAATGCAGTACGTAATGGCAAAAGGGTCGTAGCTGTTGTTGAACCATTGGCACGCTTTGATGAACGTTCCAATATCAAATTGGCAAACAAACTAAGAGACGAAGGTGCAGAAGTTATCTTTGGAATCAAAGGTTTTAAAATACACGCCAAACTGATACACATCGAACGAAAAGTTGGTAGCCGCAATCAACGGATTTCTTGCATCAGTACAGGCAATTTCAACGAAAATACCTCACGCATCTATGCAGACCATATTTTGATGACTGCCAATGAAAAAATCAACAAAGAAATCAAAAGGCTTTTTGACTTTTTTAGCAACCGAATCATTCTAAGCAAATATAAAAGTTTGCTAGTGGCTCCACTCACTTTTAGAAAAAAATTGGTTCAAGATATCAACACTGAAATCAAAAATGCAAAAGCAGGGAAAAAAGCAGAAATTGTTTGGAAAACCAATCACATCAATGATCCCAAATTGACCAAAAAATTATATGAAGCAAGTGAGCATGGGGTAAAAGTAAAACTAATCATTAGAACGACTTGTGGGCTTGTACCAGGAGAGTCCTTTAGTAAAAATGTAAAAGCCAAAGGAGTGGTCGATCGTTACCTTGAACATGCTAGGGTTTACCAATTCTACAATGGTGGCAACCACAAAGTGTATATGGGTTCAGGCGACTTATTGGTCCGCAATCTCGATTACCGTGTAGAAGTGATTTGCCCCATACTAGACGAAAAACTCAAACAGCAAATGGTCGACATCTTGGAGATTGAGTGGAAAGACAATGTAAAGGCGAGAGAATGGGACAAAAACCTAAGCAATCTCTACTGCAAACCCGAAAAAGGAGCGAAACTATTTAGAAGTCAAATAGAAATCTACAATTACATCAAAGCATTGTCTAAAGAGGGAGATTGATATAATTATGGGCGACTCTCCCCGTTTCAGACAAGCTCAGTCTGGTTTACCCTGCATGTTTTGTCTTACCAGCACACTTATCCATCCCCCTACGCCACACTTCAATCAATTGTATGCAAAACACAAGATTAAATCTTAAATTTTGAATCTTCAATTACTCCCCCTCACTCAAAACAGTAAATGCTTTATTTTGAGGGTCTAGCTCTTGGTACAATACATCAATAAAGGTACTGCCATGACGCAACCACAATGCCATAAAATTATCGTAGCGTTCCTGTAGTTTGCCACTAGGAAATAGTTTGCCATTGACATTCCGAATTTGTTGGATATTGGTATCAAATTTTCGTTTTTCAGCCCGCAAGATTTTGGATTCCAGATTCTCTACCGATTTTAGAGTTTTTCCCATTTCACCCAATACACTTTTTTCCAAACTGGCATCAATGTGTACCGCTTTGTTTTTGATGGTTTCAAATAGTTCTTGTAGTTGTTTTTTTTCAGCACCCAAACTCAATTCCTCTGCGGTTTGTGCCTTTACAAAATCTTTTATCAATAGTTCCGTATCTCCAAACAAAGCACTTGTTTCCAAACCCAATTTATTCCATTTTTTAGCCGAACCTTTGTCCATCCACAAAACAGAATTGCGCAAAATCAACGAAGGATAAAAATAACCCAAAGCTTCAAATGCATCTTTCAATTGCATCCAATACGCCAATTCCCCACCACCGCCAATGTATGCCAAATTGGGCAAGATAGATTGTTGGTAAATGGGACGAGAAATCACATTGAAACTAAAACGGATGGGATTGCGCTCCAATTCCTCCAATATTTCAGCCTCAGACCAAACCAAATCGGTATCATTGACCAAGTATTGTTCGTCTTTGTACACAATACGATTCCGCTGTTTGTCTGTTCCAATGTAAAATAGATTGATGGCTCTAGGCAAGGCTTGTTGGTGGTAGCCTGCTGCTTTTAATTTATCTGAAGTCTCAATTACATTTGCATACAACTGATGCTCTGTTAATTCATTTTTGATAAAAGGCAACATCAATTTTTTCAGTTCAGCATTGTGTTGGTCCAAAATCACCAAACCATACTGAGCAAACAGGCGGTTGACAAAGGCAAACATTGCCTTTCGATAAGGAAGACCCGCCAAAAAACATTCCTCCAAAATGGCAAGAATGGATTGAGCATTTTCTGATTCTCCCAATATTTCTTTTAATTCAGCAATGACACCATCAAGAGAATTGGTATCAAACAAACCCACTGCGCCCGACTCCTGACTATTCCATTCGACGCGCTTCCCAAATAGATTGAAATACTGTACCTCTTCAAAATCGTGGTCTTCGGTATTCATCCAAAAAATGGGCACAAAATTGTAGGAAGGATGCAATTCTTTTAGATGGTCCGACAAACGAATACAATGAATGATTTTGTAAAAAAAGTAAAGCGGACCTGTAAACAAATTTAATTGATGACCAGTGGTAAGTGTAAAAGAATTGTTTGATTTAAGTTCTTCAATATTTGCCTTGGTTTTATCAGAACAAGTCAATCCATCATATTGTTGTAGCAAAGCACCTGCAAGAACATTCCGATCCGCAGCAGGAAATTGTTTGCGTTCCTCGATGATGGTTTCAAAATCATTTACGTCAAAAAAGGAACGTACAAAGGGACGTAAATCATCTTTTTTATCCAGAAAATCCAAAATCAATTTGGAGTAGGCATTGGTTTGTTTGTAGGGAATGTGTATTTTTTTCATTTAAATTGTTTCAATTATTTTCAAAACCCCGTAGGGGCAACCCTTGTGGTTGCCCGAACAGGAAACGCAAAAAAATGTAGGGGCGAATAATCATTCGCCCAAACCGAAAACGGAACCCGAACCATGTAGGGGTATCCCGATTTTCGGGATGCCCAAACCGAAAACGGGTGATACAAATCACAAATACAAAATGGTCCGTACATTTATAATTCTCAACGTAACTTTAAGTGTTAAGCGATAGCGTCACTTGAAGTTGAAGTAGGTCAAGT
>JAHDIA010000444.1:0-5348 GCA_020631035.1 Chitinophagales bacterium
GCAAATAGCCACCAAACCAAGGCCTACAAATAACAAAATAAGCTGGTAAAAAAAGATATTAGTCAGCATCTAAAATGGTATTAAGAAAACACAAATAGACAATCTCACCAATTCACAAAAACCACAAATAGTAATACTTACACATTTAAAATTAAATAATTTAATTTTGATAGCAATGTTACAAGCTCTTTTTATTATAAAAAAAACACACATCTTAAACATTCAACGCCCGTACACATAGACAAGCTTAACATATTTTTTTAAAATAACATGATTGTGCTATTTACATAACCCATTTTCAAAAGTGGACACTTTTCATATTAGATAAGTTAAAATGCCAAATGAATAACTTATTTAAATCTTTGTATTTATTTTAAAGAGTAAATTTATGCTAAAACAAACTTACCTATTATGTGCTTGTTTATGCTTCCTTTGGGAAACAAATAATACTTATTCACAAACGAATGTAAATGAAATTGTCAATGCTTATTGCCCCATAAATTCAATAGTAGGCAACAATACAAATATTGATAATTTTTCATACACTAGTCATAATACCAAGCAGGATGGCATGCTTTTTATAGATGCCCAAATACAGAATCCAAATCAAATTTTCAAGGCTTATTCTGAATATCATTGTGATGGATTCCATTTATTTACACATGGAAAATCTGGTCAATTGTTAATTGATGGAGATTGGAAGAATGCTCAACAAATTGCTAAATGGCTTCAATGCCATTATGACCTAAGACCTCAATCAAAACTGAATATTTATGGATGTGAATTTGCAAAAGGCGAAAAAGGCGAAGAAGCCGTTGCCTATCTTGAAAATATCTTGGATGTTTCAGTTTCAGCCTCCAATGACGTCACTGGAACAGATGGTGACTGGGAGTTGGAAATAGGACAAACAAACAACTCTATTATCATACATAACTACCAAGACAATTTACAACAGGCAAGCCTACCTATACAGTCGGGAATGGCTACAGTCACGTGTTTTTCCGCCTTGAGTGGTCCTGACAATTTAGTAGGTGGTGTTGGTAGTGACCCTAGTGGATACGTAATGGGAATTTATGACATTCGTGAACCCGATTGTGGTACTGATACTCCTGGTGGTTCCTCAAACTGGCAGGCTGCCTCTGATGGTGTTTACCATGACCCAAGTTGGACAGCTGCTAACTTGGGAGAGCTATTCGGGCTCGACCTTTGTGATAATGCAGCCAATCCAGATATGTATGTCACTAGTGATGGATTTACATTTAGTGCCCTATCAAATTTAGTTTTGTCAAACGCTGCAGGAGCTACAGGTGGAGATATTTTCAAAATTGATGGAACTACAGGAGCCATTACCCACCTTGTTGGTTTGCCCAATACCCAATATACCACATCTGACGGAGTGAATACCTACAATAGATATGTTGGTCTGGGAAACGTAAGTTATAATTGTAATTCAACCTTGTATGTTACCAATCTAGATGATGGTAAAATTTATGCTATCAACGAATCCACTGGAACCATCATTGATGATTTCGACCATGGGCTACTTGTGAATGGAGTAGGAGATGATACAGGTAGGCGATACACTCAATTAGATAGACTTGTTTACGGTGTGGCTTATAATCCTTGTAACAATCGTGTTTACTATGGAGTGCCAGGCAATGTCTCAAACAATACAGGTCCACCAGGTACCAATCTCGTTTACTCTGTTGGCTTAAATCCAGATGGTACTTTTGATGAAAGTTCCATCATGCTTGAAATCACAATAAATGAAGTTTATACTTACAATGATGGTCTTGTTACAGCATATTCTGTGATTTCTGATATAGAGTTCAATAGTGATTGTAGTAAAATGATTATCTCACAAAGATCAATTAAATATAGTGCTCAAAGCGACTTCCTATTAGGTGTACATGCTGCTGGTGTTTTCAATTATAGTTTTGATGGAAGTAGTTGGGTATCCCCAATCACCTATACACTGGGAACCTTTAATGTTTCAAGAAATGGTGCTGGTGGGGTTGATTTTGGTTATGGTAATTATGGAGCATGTGGACCAGAAAATGCTTGTGAAGATGCAATGGTCGCATCAGTCGAAAACTTCAATGGTATATTTGCTCAAAGTATTTATGGAATGCAAATCTCAGATATTAATGGCAATGGTGCTGGTTTCCCAGACAATTCCTATTATGTAGATTTAGATGGTACACTGGATGACCTAGCCAATGATAAAACTGGGCTTGGAGACGTGGATGTGTACAGTTTTGAATGTCGCCCTCCTTGTGACGCCCCTACCCCTGCAATAAGTGTTACTGACAATGTTTGTGATCCAGTTACAACAGGTAGTTTCAATATAGTAACAGATTGTGGAACTGGATATACCTTAGAATATAGTACAGATGGAGGAGCCACTTGGTCTACAACTGCTCCCACTTATGGTACTAGTGCTATAAATGTAATGGCTCGTTGTATCAATGACGCTGATCCTACTTGTGTAAGTCCGCCTTTTGGTCCAGTCACCTCTAATCCTGCTGAATGTTGTACTCCTCCAATACTTATTTGTGAGAGCAATATCAACAATCAAGGATGGGTAGACGAAACTGATTGTGCTGTGACTGTTTGTGAAGGAGATGAATTAAGTTTATCTGTCAACCCCAATGGTTTGGCTTCTTATACGTGGACTGGTCCCAATGGTTTTAGTGGACAAGGTGACGGAGGCGGTGCCATCTTAATTAGCAGTAGTATCAATAGCAGTATGGCAGGTGTCTATACGGTTATAACAAACGTCGGAAGCGGATGTAGCAGTACGGCATCTATAACGGTTTCTCTGCAAGATTGCGGAACTGGTAACGGTGACCCACAATGTGTTTGTGAAGATTATTTATACTTAAATGATCCTTTCGGAAGTCAGGTACATAAATACCAGATAAATGCTAATGGTACCTTAAGTGAAATACTTAATAATGGAAATACTTGGTATCCAGGCGGAGGAATCAGTGAATTATCAAGTCCTCACGGATTAGGAGCTGATCTTAATGGCTTTTTATACATAGGAGATGCCGTTTTTGGAGAACCAAACAAACAGATTAGACAGCTTACCTGTGATGGTACAATTACACCCACATCTGAAGTAAGTTTCCCGATAGGGGCAGGGGTTTTTAACATTGTTTCTACAGACAATAGTCTTTTTTACACCGTACTTGGTGAGCAAACTGTTAAACAATTAGACATCTGTTCTGGAACAGTAATCAATGAAGTGTGCTTTAATGGTAATACATTTGCAGATTGGGGACTTTTTCTCGACGACAATGGTACTTTTTATGCTGCTACTTCTTATGAAACAACAAACGCCAACTTGTATAGATTCACCATAAATGATTTTGGCACAGGAGTATGTATTGATCCTTTAATTTCTGCGGGAGATAATATTATTAATATTGGAGATAATGAATTACCCCAAACCACTTTATTTGGAGTGACAACAGATGATTTTGGAAATATTTATATTGTTGATAAATTACCAGGTCAAGCACGAATATTAAAGTATGACAGTAATGGCAATCTATTAGCGACATCTCCATATGATAGTGTTGATGGAGATGGTGGATGGTTCAATACAACTGGCTTAGTATATAGTGAAACCTCTGGTCTTCTTTACTCTTCATCTGAAAGTCCAAATGAAGACTGTGTATATATTTTTGATACCAATTTGAATCCTATAGGAAGTGCTGTTGGTCCTTCTGCTGATGGGGGGAACAACGCTAAAGGTATTGCAATACAAAAAGAATGCTGTCCGATTCCAAGTACTCAAACCATTAATGAGGTTTTCTGTACAGGGTCTAGTAACACTCCTCTCTTTTTAAATGAACTCTTTCCCTGTGAAGGTACAATTTGTGAAGGAATCTGGAATCCTGTTGATGCAGCCTCGGCAGCAGTTTATGATGACTGTGCACAGAGGATTTTACCAGGAATTAGCCCTGGATGCTACAGCTTTAACAAGGGTTCAGATGGAACAGGCAATAAACAATGTGGTGTATTTAATTTGACTTTCAATCTAGAAGTTATAGAAATGCCTTCAATTGCTGTATCAGGAAATCAACTTGTATGTGGAGATGATTTACCCCAAGAATTGAGTGTAACAATAAGTGATCCAAGTAGTCAGGTGCAATGGCAAATGAGTACTACTTCTTGCACAGAAGGTTTTTCAGATGTAGTCGGAGCAAACTCAACTACTTATCAGCCAAATTCTATAACTCAAACTACTTACTTTAAGGCTATTATAACAAATATAGCTTCCTGTTCAGGCGGAACTTGTCAATATGAGAGCGATTGTATCACTGTAAATTACTTTGAATCTCCACCACCAGAGGAATTATGTGAAGGAGAAACAATCAATCTCTTTGCAGATTCAGGATTTACTTCTTACCAGTGGTTTAAAGATGGAGTAGTGCTGATGGGAGAAACCGCTCAAACAATCACAGTAAGTGAGGCAGGGTTCTATCAGTATACGGTTGATGGAGTACTTTTAGAAGCATGTAATCAAGAAATGTGCTGTCCAATAGAGGTGCAGATAAATGACTGTTTTGATGTAGCACTTACCAAATCAGTTGATTTAACAATGCCATCCTTGGGTTCTCCTGTTGTCTTTACAATTGTAGTTGAAAACTTAGGGAATGCCGTTACAGGAGCAACCATCAATGACATTTTACCTTCAGGTCTTACCTATAACAACATTTATACAGCAAGTACAGGAAGCTATGATGGTACCAACTGGATCATTGGAGATATGGGAGTTGGACAGATTGATAGCATTCAAATTACTGTAACTGCTGATGCAGCAGGCGTAATAACCAATGAAGCTAGTGTAAGTATTAACGAATTAGAAAGCAACTTAAACAACAATGAGGACAATGCTTGTGTATCTGTTCCAATACAAATTTGTGACAATCAATCCATTGATATAGATGTTATGGCAGAAGCAGGCTTTACAGATTATCAATGGTTCAAAGATGGTATACCCATTTCGGGCGCAACTAATCAATCCTATAAAATTACTGAAGTGGGCATATATACTTACACCATAGATGGTACAGAACCAACAGGAGACTGTGAAGCGGAGTTGTGTTGTCCAATAGTGGTTGAGCAAGTTTCATGTTGCCCCACCCTTAATTGTTTACCTGTCACTGTTACCATTACGAAAACAAACTAAGCATTGCTGTAAATGAATATACCACCATCATTATTTTTAAGGTGGTATATTCTTTAACTGTTTTCCTATTATATTTAAAACAAACTAAAACATTGCTGTAAATGAATATACCACCATCATTATTTTTAAGGTGGTATATTCTTTA
>JAHDIA010000445.1 GCA_020631035.1 Chitinophagales bacterium
AAGACAAGCCTGTTTTGTCCAATTTTAATTTAAAAGTGGAGGCGGGACAAACCATTGCTTTGGTCGGGCCAACAGGCGAAGGTAAGTCTACCATCGTCAATTTGATTTCTAGGTTTTACCAAGCAAGCGAAGGGCAAATTTTGATAGATGGCAAGGACTACACCCGACAAAATTTACAAAGTTTGCGGAATCAATTAGGCATCGTTTTACAAACACCACATTTGTTTGCTGGAACGCTTAGAGAGAATGTAGCCTATGCCAAACCCGATGCTACAAATGTAGAAGTAGAAGCAGCATTGAAAAAGGTGGCTGCCGAAGATTTGATTCCCAAATTGGATGAGGAAGTAGGAGAGGGAGGAGACAAACTCTCGATGGGTGAACGTCAGTTGGCTTCTTTTGCAAGGGCAATTTTGGCAGAACCTTCCATTTTTATAATGGACGAAGCGACCTCTTCCATTGATACCTTGACGGAGGCACGTATACAACAAGGTATTCAGGAATTGCTGAATGGGCGCACCTCTTTCATCATAGCCCACCGTTTGTCTACCATCAAAAATGCCGACCGAATTTTGGTCATCAATAAGGGGCAAATTGTGGAGGATGGTTCACACCAAGAACTGATGCAGTTGAATGGGCAATACCATAATTTGTATACCAAACAGTTGCGCCACATCAACAAAACACCAGAAGATTTCGTACTAAAATAACGAAAATGGTCGAATAATGAAAAAGCGTGGCATTGACTTGGGTCATGCCACGCTTGAAAAAATGTAACTCTATAAAACGCTTATGCAAATATGAATGCTCTTGTTCGTTTTGTATTTATTCTTTTTTTGTTTCCTTACCGCTTAACAATTTGCAATACCTCTTGTCCTTGTTTGGTAGAGATGATTAAAAAATAAACACCACTTGGTACATCGCTTGTATTTTCATCTTTTCCATCGTTAATGCTTGCCTCATTGATTTCACAGGGATTTTGTACCCAAGTGCTGTCGGGATTGTGAATGTTTATGTTTTGTCCCAATAAGGCTGGACCAGAAAATATTAAAAAGAGTAGGAGGTAGTAAAATTTCATGGGTAGTACGTTTTAGATGAACATTTTTTGTTTTATCAAAAATAAGCAAATGAACTAAAGGCAGTGTAATGAGAATGTCATATTTGTATAAATCTTGCTTGTATGTATAGAAATTTAATTTACACAGTACTAATTGTAAGAAGGAAAGTTAACAAAAAATGGTCAAAAACAAAAAGAAGCAGGGCGTGAAGCGGATGGATAGAAGGTTCGACGAAAGGATAAATAGAGGCGATACTTATGCCCGATAGGAATGGATATGGCGGCAGCATTCTAAGCGGTACGTAGGGATGCAAGGCTGTGCGTCTGTACTGTCGTAGCGGAGAATCGAAATATTTTCCAATGCCGCCATAGAAATGGATAGCTGGGAGTCACCATCGTTTGAAAGATTGGCGTTCCATACAAAAAAATAAATTGTAAAAAATATATATACCTATTTGTTATATATTCTTTTTATCCTAAACTAATGTATTCTTTGTGGCATATCCATTTAAAAATCAATGATTTTGTTAAAAAACACTTAACTTTGTGAGACTTATCTTTCTGTTGATTTCCCTTGCAAATCAACAGAAAGATAAGCGGTTTATTTTTAAATAAGATATGCTTAAACCCTCATAAAATATGAAGAAAAACTTATTCTATCTACTCAATCTTTTTTTGTTGATGGGGATGTCCTATTCCCTCAATGGCCAAGCGGTCAACTGCCAAGCAATTCCATCAGATGATACCTGCGATGGAACTCAATATTGTTTAGTAGTACAAGTACAAGGTATCAATGGCGCAAATTACATTGGTAGTGGGTCTATTCGTTTGAATTACGACTCCAATGTTATAAGCTTTAGTGGAGATACGCAAACAGGTGGAGCAACTGTCGGTTCCTACACTTCTATCAACTTCGACAACGATCAAAGCAGTATTGATCCAGGTTGTGAGGTAGCGAATGGAGGACCAGGAGGCACGCCTTATTCTGCACAAAGTTTTGATGGAAACATCCCAGGCGAAATCTTAATGACCATCGTTTTGGATTTGCCCACTTCTTTTGGAAATATATTTGCTTGTCCACCCATTACCAATACTTGGGTCGATGTAGCAGAAATTTGCTTTGAAGTATTGAATGCCGATGGCAATCCAGATGTTCAATTCTTTGGAACCCAAAATGGTCCTGTAACAGAAGAATCTGGTACCAACTTTAACGATGATACCGATATTCCTGCCAATAAATTGGAAAATGGTACTTTCTTTGGTTGGACAACATCTTACAATAGTGTATGTACTACTGTAGTTGATGGTTGTACCGATCCTGCTGCTTGTAACTATGAACCAATGGCGACCAACAATGATGGGAGCTGTGTGTATGGAACACTTTGGTACCAAGATTTAGATGGTGATGGTTTGGGTAATCCAGCGGTTAGTTTGACTGCTTGTGACCAACCAAGTGGTTATGTAAACAATTCGAGTGATGACAATGACAATTGTAATGGCACTGTCGATGTTTGTGGTGTTTGTAATGGTCCAGGAGCGAGTGTATGGTATCAAGATTTAGATGGCGATGGTCTGGGTAATCCAGCAGTGAGCCAAACAGCTTGTACGCAACCAAGTGGTTATGTTGGCAATGCCGATGATGACAATGACAACTGTAATGGCACTGTCGATGTTTGTGGCGTTTGTAATGGTCCAGGAGCGAGTGTATGGTATCAAGATTTAGATGGCGATGGTCTGGGTAATCCAGCAGTGAGCCAAACAGCTTGTACGCAACCAAGTGGTTATGTTGGCAATGCCGATGACGACAACGACAATTGTAATGGCACTGTCGATGTTTGTGGCGTGTGTAATGGTTCAGGTGAAACAGTGTGGTATCAAGATGCCGATGGCGATGGTCTAGGAAATCCAGCTGTAAGCTTGTCGGCTTGTACACAACCAAGTGGTTATGTAGCCAATGCTGACGATGACTGTGATCCTGCTGATACAACTTGTGACGATGGATGTGCTTTGACAACAGATAGCTTTGATTTTACACTTTGTGAATGTGTGTATACTGCCCCTAATGTAGATGATGGTTGTGCTTTAACAGTAGACTCTTTTGATGCAGTGAATTGTATGATAGTCAATGCGGCCCCTAATGTAGATGATGGCTGTGATTTAACAACTGACTCATTCGATGCAGAAAATTGTATGATTGTCAATGCAGCCCCTAATGTAGATGATGGTTGTGCTTTAACAGTAGACTCTTTTGATGCAGTGAATTGTATGATAGTCAATGAAATCCCCAATGTAGATGATGGCTGTGCTTTGACAACAGACTCTTTTGATGCAGTGAATTGCGAAATTGTGAATGCAGCACCCAACCCAGATGATGGCTGTGTGAATACAGATGATAGCTTTGATGCTGAAAATTGCCAAATCTTAAATGTATCCAATTGCCCAGATGGAACAGCTTTGGATGTTGAAACTTGTACTTGTTCAACTATTATCATTGAAGGTTGCACCAATCCTTGTGCGACCAATTACGATATGACTGCCAATCAAGATGATGGTTCTTGTACTTATCCAACTTGTGATGACGGCTGTGAGTTGACAGCAGATACTTTCAATACTGCTACTTGTGAATGTGAATTTGAAGCACCAATTGTAGATGATGGTTGTCCACTGACAGAGGATACTTTTGATTTTGAGAATTGTTTGATTATCAATGAGGCGACTGATCCAGATGATGGTTGTGATTTGACAATAGATTCATTCGATGCAGTCAATTGTGTAATTGTCAATGAAGCTCCAGATGTAGATGATGGTTGCGATTTGACGACAGATAGTTTTGATGCCGAAAATTGTATAATAGTGAATGCAGCCCCAGATGTAAATGATGGCTGTGATTTGACGACAGATAGTTTTGATGCGGTTAATTGTGTGATAGTGAATGAAGCTCCTTCTTGTGATGATGGAAACGATATGACAGCTGACTCATTTGATGCCGAAAATTGTATGTGTATCAATGATGAAATTATCATCGAAGGCTGTACCAATCCTTGTGCGACCAATTATGATATGACGGCGAATCAAGATGACGGTTCTTGTACTTATCCAAGTTGTGACGATGGCTGTGATTTGACGACAGATAGCTATAATACTGAAACTTGTGAGTGTGAATATACTGCACCATCTGTAGACGATGGTTGTGATTTGACAGAAGATTCATTCGATGCCGAAAATTGTATGATTGTCAATGCTGCACCATCTGTAGATGATGGCTGTGATTTAACAATAGACTCATTCGATGCCGAAAATTGTATGATTGTTAATGAGGCACCAGTTGTAGACGATGGCTGTGATTTGACAGTTGACTCATTTGATCCAGCTACTTGTACAATTGTTAATGCAGCGCCAGATGTAAATGATGGTTGTGATTTGACGGAGGATAGTTTTGATGCCGAAAATTGTGTAATTGTCAACGAAGCACCTGATTGTGATGACGGAGATGATATGACAGTGGATTCGTTCGATGCGGAAAATTGTATGTGTGTCAATGATGAGGTCATCATTGAAGGTTGTACCGATCCTTGTGCAACAAATTACAATATGGATGCCAACCAAGAAGATGGTTCTTGTGAATATCCAAGTTGTGATGATGGTTGTGACTTGACAGTTGATACCTTCAATGGAGAAACTTGTGAGTGTGAATACACAGCACCCGATGTAGACGATGGTTGCGATTTGACGGAAGATTCATTTGATGCCGAAAATTGTATGATTGTCAATGCCGCTCCAGACGTAGACGATGGCTGTGATTTGACGGAAGATTCATTTGATGCAGACAACTGTGTCATCGTCAATGCCGCTCCAGTTGTAGACGATGGCTGTGATTTGACGGAAGATATCTTTGATGCCGAAAATTGTGTCATTGTCAATGAAGCTCCAGCTGTAGACGATGGCTGTCCATTGACCGACGATAGCTTTGATGCCGAAAATTGCGAAATCATCAATGCCGCTCCTGACTGTGATGATGGGGATGCTATGACGATGGATGCATTTGATGCCGAAAACTGTTTGTGTACCAATGAATTGAATCCAATCGAAGGTTGTATCGATCCAGATGCTTGTAACTATGATATGGATGCCAATACCGACGATGATTCTTGTACCTACCCAACAACTTGGTACGAAGATGCCGACGAAGATGGAGAAGGAAATCCAGATTCAAGTGTAGAGGCTTGTGAGCAACCAGCGGGTTATGTTGCCAATGCAGACGATGCCAATGACAACTGTACTACTGAGGTGGATATTTGCGGTGTTTGTGAAGGACCAGGCGCACCAACTTGGTACGAAGATGCTGACAATGATGGTTTGGGTGATCCCAACTCAAGCATTATGAGTTGTACCCAACCCGAAGGTTATGTTGACAATGCAG
>JAHDIA010000446.1 GCA_020631035.1 Chitinophagales bacterium
AGATGGCATTTGGAACGAGTGGGACAACTGCCCTTGCATTGCCGACCCTAGCAATAACTGTGCGCCAACTCCTTGTGGTTCGGAGAATCCAGGTGGTTCAACATCTCCAACTAATTTTACTGTTCTAAAGCAATACCCGACTCCAACTGCTGCCAATACCTGTGGTATGTATATGGGTGCAGCTTCTCCCAATGACTTTTCTTTTGGTGGAAGTCAAGCTGCCAAAGATACTTATGTTAATACTTTGAATGCTAACTTTAATATGGTCGTTCCTGAAAATGGAATGAAAATGCAATTTGTTAGAAATGCACACAATGGTGCCCATAGTTACGAAGGTTTGAGACAAAGCTTGGACCAAGTTATTGCAGGCAACTCCAATATCAAAGTTAGAGGACATACTTTGTGCTGGCATGGCGGATGGAATGGCGTTGCTTCTAACAATCCAGCCTACTTAGATGATCTTAGCAATACACAATTGGAAGATGAATTAGAAGACTACATTGTTCAGCTAGTATCTGACATCAACAATACTAGATACCCAGGTAAATTTGAATCTTGGGATGTTGTCAATGAGGCCATCCGAGGCAATGGCAATGGTTTTAGAACCAATACCATTACCGATTCTCCTGGACACCACGACAATGGCATTCCTTGTGTATGGGAAAAATTGGGATACGAGAACTTGTTTGCCAATGGGCACCGCATTCCTAAATACATCAGAGTTGCTTTTGACGCTGCTGCAAGTGTGGCTCCTAGCAATCAAGCTTTGATTTACAATGATTGGGGAGCAGAGTTCAAAAATGACAATAAGGCAAAAGTTCAATTCCAAATGTTGACCCAACTTAGAAATGCAGGCGTCCGCATTGACGGAGTTGGTTTCCAATGTCATTTTGATTTGGGAGAAATTACCAACAGAATTGGAGATTTTAAAGCCAACTTACAGCAATATGCCAATGCTGGATTTAAAATTTATTTGACGGAAGTTGACATTCGTATTCCTGCAAACCCAACACAAGCCCAACGTGACCAACAAGCCAATGAATACAAGGCTTTGATGGAAGCAGTTTTGGAGTTTGATGCAGTTGAGGCATTTGTTTTGTGGGGTGTCTCTGATAAATACTCTTGGATTCCACATGTTTTCCCTAACAAAGATCACGCTTTGTTGTTCGACCACAACTTTAATAGAAAGACTGCTTACGACAAAGTGATGGAAGCCATCAATGCTGATCCTTGTAGTGCTGGTGCTGCGAGATTGACCAATGAAAGCATCGTTCAGCCAGAGGTTACTTTGTATCCAAATCCTGTTGTCAACGAATTAAATGTATACATCAACGAAGAAGCAGAACAAACCAATGACTTCTTAAAAATTGAAGTAATGGACATCACTGGCAAAGTTGTCAATGAACGTTATGTTGGTGCGAGTATGTTCAATCACAAATTTGATACTTCTAATTTGGACAAAGGAATGTACATTCTCCGTTTGAGCAATAAATTAGGACAAAATATGGGTACTTATAAGTTTGTGAAATAAGAACCTAATCCTTATACACCTAGTATTATTATTTCCCATAAGCTGGGAGTTGGCGGACAATTCTATTGAATTGTCCGCTTTTTGTTTTCTAGCAACATCCATAAAGCAAATAAAAAACACACATTTCAACTTTTATAAAATAAAATTTATTTGTACCTTCCTATTACCAATAAATGCCTTAATTAATTTACAAAGCCAATCTGAGCGCATCGACTTGAGTGCCTTTCCTGCTGGGGTGTATTATTTGAATGCACAAATGGGGAATGATATTTTACAAAAGAAGATTGTACGGATTGATTAAATTTAAATTTTTTATTTGGAGCAAATGTGAGGTGCTTCGTCGCTAATTGTTTACCGAAACGTCGGACCGCCGCTATCCGCTGCTACTCCTCCCCTGTAGACGTTGCAGGCAACGTCTCTACGGGTGCGGGGTATTCGCTGCTATCGGGGCTAGTTTATTTTGTTCAGTCATACTCGCAGAATAGAATTTAAAGGTGTCACGTTTTTTGTGTAAAAAATGTGACACCTTGGTCTGACTCTACCAATTACATTGAATCCATTCTATAATTTCTTCCAACAAAAATTGCAAACGATCCTCCCCTCCTGTACATTTCCAAACTGCCAATCCCCATACAAAGTATACTCCTACAACTATTGCCAAGGGAATCAAAAACTGAAATATTCGCCCTACAAAGTGTATAAGAAACTTTATCCAGTAATTCTTGGTTAAATCTATTAGAACTTCTTGTCCTGCTTCTATCGCAAAAAGCAAGACACAAATAATTATGACTACAACAACGGAAGGTAAATTGACCATCTAAAATTTTAATTTTGTGTTCACCTATATGATGGTCATAACAATAAAAATCTAACAATCGAAAAAATATTTTTCATATCAACGAAGCCTAATGTTAGCAAAAATTAATTTTGCAAAAAACACTTCAAAATATAATGCCCTATCTATCTCATAAAATACAAGATAGATAGGGCATTTTTTCTATAGCTTTTTTGTGTCTATTTGGTGTAGGAAGTTATTCCGAAAATTCCACACATTTCTAGGGCATAGCTTTCTCGGCTCCGCTCGAAAAGACATTTCTTTCTTTTACTCCTCTCCATTCAATCCGACGCTATTGCTCCACTTGTTTAAATCTTGTTTGTTGATGGCGGCGGCCATTAGGTCGGGAAATAGTTCGGGCGTACAGGCAAAACAAGGAATGCCCATCTTGCCAAAAATGCCTGCTAGGTTTTGGTCGTAGCCTGGTTTGCCTTCGTCGCTCAATGCTAGTAAGGTAATGAGTTGCACGCCACTTTCTTTTACCTTGGCAGCTCGTTTGATGAGTTCTCTTTGATTGCCTCCTTCGTATAAGTCGGTAATTAAAATGAGGATGGTGTCTTGTGGTTTGCGGATCAAACCTTGGCAGTATTTTACAGCTCGGTTGATGTCGGTTCCGCCACCTAGTTGTGCGCCAAAAAGCAAGTCAATCGGATCGTCTAAATCTTCGGTTAAGTCGGCAACGGCAGTATCAAACACCACCATCTGAGTTGAGACGGCTTTGATGGATGCCATTACTGCTCCAAAAATACTTGAGTAAATCACTGAGGTTGCCATCGACCCACTTTGGTCAATGCACAAAATGATGTCTTTGAGCGTGCCTTGACTTTTCCGCCCGTAGCCAATCAGTTTTTGTGGAATGACGGTTTTGTATTCGGGCATATAGTGTTTGAGGTTGGCTCGAATGGTGGCATCCCAATTGATTTCGTTGAGCTTTGGGTTGGGATTGCGAATGCTTCGGTTGAGTGCGCCTTTGATGGCATTGATCATTGGTTGCTGTAATTTCTTTTGCAAATCCTCGACTACTTTGCTTACAACCTTTCGGGCAGTGGCTTTGGTTTTGCTTGGAATTACATTTTTGAGACTCATCAAGGTGGCGACCAAGTGAACGTCTGACTCGACCAGTTCTAGGGTTTCTGGTTCGAGTAGCATTTGATCTAGATTTAAATTTTCGTAGGCATCTTTTTGCATCACTTGAACCACTTGTTTGGGGAAGTATTGGCGAATGTCACCTAACCAGCCTTTGACTACTTTGGGGCTAGAGGCACCTAATCCTGCTCCTCCACTTGGGCTGTTCCCTCCTGGTCCACCACCTATTCCTGTTCCATATCCGTCGCCTTCTCCATATAACTGTGCTAAAACCCTATCCATTCCGATGTGTTCTCCTGACAATGCTTGTCCTGTTCCGTCTGATTGTCCGCCTCCTAGTATCAGTCTCCATCTGGTTAATCTTTCTTTTTCTGTTATGCTCATTTTAATTGTGAGTTGTAAATTGTGAATTATAAATTGGCTGACTAATTTGCCAACACCTGGGTTTGCCCCCCTATATTGCCCCTATTTTTGGTTCGGGTCGATATATAGGTCCCCCCCTACATAATATTTTTCTCCGCTTGGGCTTTTAATGAGTGCTTCATCTGCGGTAGGTTGCATTGAAGCGTCGGATGAGCGGGCGGATGAACGCTTGTACGAAGGACAAAATATGCGTTGGCTAACCAGACTAAACGCAGCCATAAGCCAATGACGTTGCAAAAAAAATAGTCCATAGTCGATGGTCCATTGTCCATAGTTTCCAGACGTTTTTTACAGTAAACTCCCAGCATAAACTATCAAGGATTGATTGATAGTCGATGGTCCATAGTTTCCGAGCGTTTTTTACAAAAATTTCAATCCATCGACTATGGACCATCGACCGAAAGACTGCCCAAAGGGCATTATTCTATCCCCAAATATTGTTTCAATATTGGGAATGTTTTTTTGACGTTTTCCATATTTAAATCTTCTTCGTTTATGGCTATTGTGTTCGCTTTTTTAGTGCCAATGTTTTTGATATTTTTGGCGAGTTCGCCCAATTGCCTACGTTCGGGACGAGAATAGTGTGTGATTGCTCGACGAAGTAGGGGAACCAATTCTGTAAAGTTGTCTTCTTGTAATTGTTTGACCCAATCATCCAAAATTTTGAAAAGCGAAGGATTGTGAATCAACAGCAAACCAGTGCCGTGTAAAAAGCCTTCGAGCCAAGTAGCGGCATCTATGGCTTTGTTGGCGGGTGAAAGTGCCAAGCCCATTCGTTGCTCCAAGTCTTGAACGGTAAAAACATTTGACTCATATAAAATACGGGCAACTGCTGCCGAAATTTTGGTATGAACCATATCCATATTGGTCAGTTTGATAAGGGTATCATTCCAAGTTTCCTTGTATGATTCCTTTTCAATGAGTTGTATGGCTGTATTGTTTTTGAGTAGCAATTGAAATGTTTCCTCTGCTAAATCGCCGTTGATGTTGACACAAGCGGCTGGCAAGTTGACCATCAAACGAGGCAACAAAGCGTAGACCACTTTTGTCACTTGTTCGCTATCTGTTTGTCTTACATCCTTATAACGTATTAAACCAATGAGGTCGGGAATAGAACCCATCATATTTAGTACATCTTTGGTTACTGCCGATTGTTGTTTTAATACTCGAAGGATGTGGCTCATCAAGTCTGGCAATTGGGCAAGAAATACTTTGGAGAGTAATTTTGACAATGCAGGCAAATTCATATTTTGTTCCTGCATTTTGCTTTGGATGTATCCAAAACAAGCACTTTCAACGGTATTGCCAAAGGGAGCTGCTTCTGCTACTTTGAGTTCGTATTCTGGTGTCCATTTTAAATTCCATCCCTCATTAAAAGTACTCTTTTTCCCATACAAATTGACCATTTGTGCAAATGGAATATCCAATAAATTGAGTCGGTGCAAGAAACAACTTTTGGCTAGGTGTAAAGGTTTACGCAAGTCCAATACTTGCTCTACTACTGTTGTTCCAATCAAGTTTGTATTTTTTGCGTAGCTGTTTGATGTCTTTTTGTAGGGGCAAGAGGGGGGCATGG
>JAHDIA010000447.1:0-2349 GCA_020631035.1 Chitinophagales bacterium
TTTCTGTCGCTCTTGCACCATTCGCCATTTGAAGCTTTTTTTTGGGAAACGCCCCCTGTGACAAAAGCAAGTATCAAACAAGATTTTGAGTTTGTATTGATTGAATCGCCCCGTTTGGCAACTATTGCACCCGATCAACAAAGTTTTCAAGATTATTTTGGCAAAAAAGATGTCTGTGCTTTTGCCAATTTGCGAAGAGATGCTTATTTGGTGGTGCCATCGCCTGTGAGTGCTGCCGAAAATTATCCACATTTTGCTCAATTTGTACGCAAAGCGCCCGAAAAACAATGCCATCACCTCTTACAGCTTTTGGGCAAAAGCATTGAGGAACGATTGAGTGAGCGAAAAATGTGGGTCAGTACCTCTGGATTGGGGGTTTATTGGTTGCACATTCGCTTGGATAGTCGCCCAAAGTATTATCAGTTTTTGCCTTATCGGGAGGCGTGAAGTCCTAAAATACATATTGATTGAAATAAAATTTGGACGGAACGTTTCTAATGTTCATTTTATAAAAAAAAGCCGCTTCAGTTAATGAAGCAGCTTATCCCTATTATGAAATATGCAGAGTGTTAGGCTCTGCAAGCTCTTTAATTTTATTTTATTCTTCTCCTTCCTCAGCCAACTCTTTGATTTTGTCCTCTAACTCATACTCGTCCCCTTCGACATAACCAGTGTGTTGGTATACAATCTCTCCTTTTTTGTTTACTACTAATGTAAACGGTACTGTTTGGAAGTTAAGTGCCCTTTTTAAGTCTTCGTTAACGTCCATTAAAACGGTATAATCCCAGCCTTGACCATTGACATATGGTTTGATTTTGGTGGCATTTCGTTGATCGTCGATGCTGATGGCTACTAATTCTACATCGTAGTCAGCCTGCCAATCTTCATACATATCGGCGATGTTATTGAGTTCTTTTTTACAAGGAGAGCACCAAGTTGCCCAGAAGCTAAAAATAGTTACTTTGCCATCTTTTCCATAATCACTGATGTTGATTGATTCTCCATCAATACTTTTAAGGGAAACATCAGGAAGTGTTCCTTGAGCGACTGCCCCAATAGAAAAAAAACACAGTGCAACAAAAAGTAAAATCTTATTGGTCATATGTGGTACAGTTTTTTCTTTTACAATTTTATTGATTAGCAAAAGTAAGATTAATTAATTGATAAAAAGTTTAATCCGATTATCTTTACTTCCGCTAATTTACATACTAAACACAAATTATGCAGTTAAAATATTGGTATCTGATACTTCTTGTATTGTTTACTACAAATTTGAAGGCACAAACTGATGCCCCAGATGTTGGTCGTTTTTCAGGCGATTTGCAGTTTGATGGCAGAGTATATGTTCCTGACTCTGCTATTGAGGCATCGGGAACGCCCTTTTTTGATTATCTAAAATCCTCGGCAGATTCGTGGTTGAGTTTGAACTATACCCGCAATGACTTGGCAATGGGTGTCCGTTTTGATATGTTCAACAACAGCCCCATTTTTACTGGTGGAGTAACCGAGGCCAATGGCATAGGTGTTGGGATGTGGTACATTCGTCAGAAAGTGCAGAAATTGACTATGCAAGCGGGTTATATTTACGATCAGTTTGGAAGTGGTACAACTTTTAGGTCTTACGAAAACAGAGGCTTGGCAATTGACAATCCTTTGGTTGGTTTGTGGGCCAAGTATGACATCACCGATAATATTTACATAAAGGGTATTACTGGTAAACAAAAAGACTTTCGTTCTTTTGTCAATAGAGATCGCCGTTTTATCAATGTGTTTGAGCCTTTTATCAAAGGAGCGAATATTGAGGGCTTTTTCAATTTGAGTGATAAAGTTTCGATTACTCCTGGTGCGTCCTTTACCAATCGTACCATTGACAAGGGCACAATGGACTTGATTGCTTCTAGCATTAACCAACAACCTTTGGAAGATCGCTTTATTCCTAAGTACAATACTTTTGCTTATTCGGTTTATACAACAGCAAATGTATCAGACTTTACTGTTTATTTGGAATATGCAGGCAAAACCGAAGATTCAATGCAAGATTTAAACAACCAATTGTTTGGTGACAGTGGTCAGATATTGTATGGTAGCTTGTCTTATTCTCGCAAGGGTTTTGGCATTAATGTACAAGCAAAGAAAACAGAAAACTTTGATTATCGGGTTTCGCCTTTGCAGACACTCAATGATGGTTTGATTCACTTTTTGCCTCCACAAACCCGTCAGAACTCGCTTCGTTTGTTGAGTCGTTACAATCACAATACGCAATTGTTGGATGAATTTGGCTATCAAGTAGATGTGACGGTGAGTCCCAAACGTGGCTTGACTTTTAATGCGAACTATTCCAATGTGAGC
>JAHDIA010000447.1:2359-5439 GCA_020631035.1 Chitinophagales bacterium
ATACCGTAAGAAAAAAGCTCCTTGGAAAATCTTGGCAGGGCTTCAAATGGTAGACTACAATCAAGAAGTGTATGAAGTCAAGCCTGGAAAGGACAATGTTCAGACCTTTACGCCTTTTACAGAGTTTACCTATAAGTTTGATCGTAAAAAATCTATGAGGGTTGAATTACAGTATATGATGACCAAAAGAGATTACAAATTGTTTGGCAAGGATGATCCCAAACCAAACGAAGAGCACGATTTGGGTGATTGGCTGTATGGTTTGGTGGAGTTCAATATTGCACCTAAGTACTCTTTTTCTGTATCGGATATGTACAATATACCTGCTGACTTGCATTATTACGATATTTCTGCTTCGTATACCAACAAAACCAACCGTTTTGCAATTGGCTATGTCAAACAAGTACAGGGGATTATTTGTACAGGTGGTGTCTGCCGATTTGAAAATGCTTTTAGTGGGGTTAAGGCTAGTATTACTTCTAGTTTTTAAGCGAATTTTGCGAATGCGAGTGAACGCTATAAACTAGCCCCGATAGTAGCGGTTACCCCACAGCGGGGCTTCAGCAAGCTCAGCCACCTTTTGGGTAAGCTTTTGTTTTTGGGGCTAATCGCTTGGTTCGACAGGCTTAGCAAGCGAGGAGTAAAAGCGGATAGCGGGTAAATGAGTAGCGACGAAGCGTCATAACACTTGCTTCAATAAAAATTAAATTACCCACCCCTGTGTCCCCTCCTCGGAGGGGAATTGCTTGGGAATTAAGGAGATGTGGGACATTAAGTACAAAATATAAATTCCCCCCTGTGTGTCCTCCGAGGAGGGGAATTGCTTGGTAAGAAATTAAATGAAAAATTATGAAACAATATATCTCTCTTATATCTTTTGTTGCTTTTATCATTGCTTTTTCTGCTTGTGAAGAAGTGCCGCCTCCGATTGACTTACAGGCTCCTGTTGTGGGAGATACCTCTTATGTCAGTACGGATGTGCCTAGTCCGCAAGAGAAAAAAGTGGTGGTTGAAGAATTTTCGGGTATTCGTTGTGTCAACTGTCCTGCGGGCAATGCTTATATTGTAGATGTGTCCGACCAAAACCCTGGTAAAGTTATTAGTATGACTTTGCATGCTAGTGAGTTTGCTAACCCTTTGCCTTTTAGCAATGAATCTTTTGAGACAGAGGAAACCAAGTTTTTGAGTGAGTTTTTGAACGTTCGTGGTTACCCTTCTGCCTCGGTGGATAGATTGGTTTATGCTGGTCAAGATGATATTAGTATGTTGGCTCCCTATAGTAATTGGGGGATTGCCATTGATGAACGCTTGGCAACTTCGCCTAAGGTTAATATTGAATTGAGTGCTGAGTATGACGCCAGTGATCGTAGTATTCGGGTTCAAACCGATATGATTTATACGGAATCTGTCCCTGGAACCCATCATTTGAGTGTATTTTTGCTTGAAAATGGTATCATTGACCCACAACAGACGTCAGATACAGAGAACCACCCTACGGGCATTATTATGTCATATGAGCACAATCATGTGGTAAGAAAGATGCTAACGGTCTCTCAAGGTATTCCATTGCCCAATGATGGGATGGATGCTGGATGGACCATTGTACGCATTTTGGAGGATAATTTGGATGAGGCTTGGGTAGCTGAAAATTGCGAGATTGTTGCTGTTGTGCATCAAACAGGGGATTCTAAGGAGGTTTTACAGGGCGCAAAGGTCAAATTGATGCCTTGATTAGGAAGGTGTTTTTGAGAGACGTTTTATAAAACGTCTTTACTACGTCTGTCATTTTTATCACATTTTAAGAAAAAGATGATGCTTTTACTTGATTTGTAGTGATTTAGGTTTGATTTTTGTTGTGTCCCAACTATAGCAATACTGAAGAACATTGAAATGAAATGGTATGTACATATAAGTTTTTGTCTGCTGCTAATGGTCTTTTTAGGGGCTTGTGAGGAAAGTAGTGTTGACAGTTCTGCGCCTCTGGTACAAATCAATGCGCCCTTTGATGGAGCTGAGTACCGAAGTGGAGAAATATTGCCTGTTGAGCTTATTTTGACAGACAATGTGGACTTGTCTACTTTGGTATTAAAAGTACACGACAATGAGAGAGCACACGATGAGAACTTACCTTCTAACTTTTTTCATTGGGATACTATGCTCAATTTGAATGTATTTGGAGTAGAAACCCGTTTACAATTTGATTTTCCGATCCCTGAAGATTTGCCTGTTGAGACCAATTTCCACCTTATTGTGGATTGTGGGGACAAATCGGGCAATTTTAGTGGTTGGCAAGAGCGGAATTTTACCATTCGTCGGGGTTGTCCTCGCAATATACCCGATAATGCTGCTCCTACCATTGACTTACAAAGCAATGCCTCTGTTGCTACTTTTACCAATACACCTATCATTGTACTGGCAGATGTGGAAGATGATTTGTGTTTGAAATCACTTGATTTGCAGTTGGTCAGTCCTAGTGATTCTGTTTGGTACGAAAAGACTTATTCTTATAACGATATCAATGGGCCAAGTTTTCAGCTTCAAGAGTCGCTCAATGCTCCTTCTGTTAAAGACAATTATATTCTCAATATCAAGGCAACCGATGGTTTGGACAATGTGAGTAGTGTGGATGTTGCGGTGCAGGTGCTTTGAGTTTAATTGTGAGTTGGCTTTGTTTGTGGCTTGGTGTTTTGAAATAATATTGTTATTTGCAATTGTTATGGGGCAGCGTGTGTGGTTCTAGGCTGCGTTCACTCTGGTTAACCGACGCAAGCTTTATACTTCGTACAAGCATTCGTCCTTCCGCTCATCCTGCGCTTTTTGTTTAAGCATAATTCTTTCTGTTCATTTTTTTGGGAAAAAATTCGTGAATTTTTTCTTCATGGGGAGCGTGGAGACAAGGCATGCCTTGTCTGTACGGGGATTTTCAATTTTTTTTCTTGGGGGAGCGTGGAGACAAGGCATGCCTTGTCTGTACTAAGCATAATTCTTTTTGCTCATTTTTTTGGGAAAAAATTCGTGAATTTTCTCTTCATGGGGAGCGTGGAGACAAGGCATGCCTTGTCTGTACGGGGATTTTCAAT
>JAHDIA010000448.1 GCA_020631035.1 Chitinophagales bacterium
AAAAAGAAGCCATCATAAAATATTAAGATAAATTTGTCACACTACTTATATGAATGAACAACAGGCATTCCCCGATTGATTTTCTTTGTGTTTCAAAAATAGAAAACCCAAGCATCTTCCGAAGAAAATAACTTGGGTTATAAAGAAGAGAGTAATGTATGTTCTAAATATATATACCACATTACTTCCCCATCCTTTTTAACTTGTACCCCTCAATTTTTCTGCAAGATACAATAAATGCAATAAATACGCAAATATAGGAGCAGTTAATATGAAACCAATGATGTCTGGGAGGAAAATAGCCCCATAAATGGCAAAGCATATCGCAAAACCTATGAGTGCCAATAAAGCCGTAAATTTTAAGGATTTCTCAAAAATAGCTGCATTAAATGGCAAATTGAATTGATTGCCCATAGGCAAAGGTATATTGGTATTGCCATTTATTGCCAATTTACCAGCCGTCATTTGAACAGCTCCATAAGACATTAGCAACAAAGATAACAAAATGAGCCCCCACTCAGAAAGTGTAGGAATATCTGTAACAGGACAAGGTTCGCAATTTCCGCCAGCAACTGTTCCTGTAACAATACTGGTAGCAGCACTCATAAAATTGGCTTGATATGGCTGTCCTGGTCCCAAATACACCACAAAGGAGTAAGAACCATCTCCGTTGTCTGTAGTACTTACAGGAGCTGTCACTGTATTTCCTAAAGCATCGTAAAAAGGTCCAATGGTATCATTGCCAAATACCCAATCATTGATGCCTGTTTGTGGTGGATTGGTTTCGTAAGTAATTTCTTCATGAAACAAATCGTAGAGTCCATCTCCATCCAAATCTATATTCAATGGATTGTCACAACTACAAGGGTCTGTAATAGGACAAGGACCACAACTAATGCCGCTAATCAATTCTGTTTGGAAGCCACCAAAAAATCCTTGACTCTCAAAATAAACCTCATAAGGGAATTGACTCTCTGTCCAGAATTGGAAGGTATAGGTTCCATCGCCATTGTCTATATAAAAAACAGGGTCGCCTGGAAAGATGGGTTGAGCATTTTGGTCGTAAATCTGGAATCCAGCTCCTACTCCAACGGTCCAATCATTGATACCAGGTATTGGAGGTTCTATACCAACTGTTACTTCTTGAAATATAAATTCCGCTAGGTTGTCCCCATCAGCATCTAAGTTAAATGGACTGCTGCATTGACAAGGATTTCCCAAAATATCTATGTCTAAACATTCTTGGCAGTCGCCTCCAGTAAAAGGAAATACTGTTCCAAAACCAGCATTGGCACTGGTAAATTCAACTTGGTAAGGCGAATTAGGGAGTAAATAGAAACCATAGGTATATGAGCCATCTCCATTGTCTACAATGCCTATAGGACTTGCAACAACATTGCCACCAGCATCGAGGAATGGTCCACCAAAAGTATTGACACCAAAGGCCCAGTCAGTGATCCCAGGTGTCGGAGGGTTGGTAAAGAAAATCACTTCTTCATAAAAAATATCAATACCACCATTTCCATCTAAATCTACATTATTGGGATTTTGGCAATCACAAAGCACGCTTTGACTAATGTTTATATCACAAGGTCCACAGCCCCCGCCTGCAATTTGATTCGTGAACAATCCCATTGACAGACTTTCAAAGGAAGCAGTGTATGAAGCTCCTGGTGTTGTATAAAAAGAAGTTGTATAGATGCCTCCATTGTCAATAATAGTTGGGATTGTAGGAGCCCCAGAAGCATCTAATACTGTACCTGATATATTGGGATTCCAATCGAAAATTCCTGGTGTTATGGGGTTGGTATTAATGAATACTTCTTCGTAAAATAAATCGTATACACCATCTCCATCTAAATCTATATTGTTGGGGTTGTCACAAGAACAGAGAATGTTGGCGGCATCGGCTATTAAACCTGGAGCAGCAAACTGTAAGGTAAATCCATTACCCAATGAACCTGGACAAAATGCAAACGGATCATCTGGTGGTGGGCAAGGGGGGCAAAAAGTAGGGTCGAAAATATAAGAACCTGTTATATTGTCTCCAGAGGCATTCATAACCAAACTAAAGAAATCCACATTGGGAAAAGTATTTGAACAGCCACCTATATATTGGTATTCAAAACAAGCTTCCCAAAAGTTTCCTGGTATATCTGAATCAGGGTCACCAAAATTATCCGCAGAGAAAAAGTTAAAATCGTCATCAAAAAAGTATCCACCACTGCCAATAATGCCTTGTGGGTCTTCAAAAATCCAATTTCCAATAAATCCTGAAGAGGTATTGAAGGCAAGACCTGTAAGTTGCCAATTGGGGTCAGGATTGGGATAAAGCCCATGTAACCAAACAGGATTAGCCGCAGTATAGTCCTCTATTGTATAACACCACTGAATGGCCAAAGGCTGGGTACAATCAAAGGTGAAACCATCATCGGCTAGGGTGATGCCAACAATCTCTGGACCGAAACTATAAAAACCATTAAGCGCACAACTGTTGTTTTGTGCTTGGGTACTTAGTGCGTAAAATAGTGCCAATAGGCAAATTAAGAGTCTGTTTGTTGTAAGTTTTTTCATTGATTTATTTGTTTAGGTTTTCAAGAGCTTTTTGGGCTTTATTTTTTGTTGCTTCGTTTCTTTTGGGATCAGCGAGCATTTGTTCATACAATGCTTTGAGTTCTGCTTTACTCCACTGCTTTCCTTGCATTTTTATTTGTTGAGCTTGATGCTTTTGAAAAGCTTCTTTGTTTATTTTGGGTGTGGGTACTTGTACAGCCTTGGGCATTGTTTTGGGAGCCACTTTCATAGTATTTATTTTTTGTTGAAAGGCATCATTTGCTTGTTGTGCTTGACTATTGGTAAAGAATAGCAGTAGACAGCAACTTATGCCTAGACTCCAACTTAATTTGCTAATGTTTTTTTTGTACATAATAGATTAAATTTGGGTTAATTAAAAATTACTTATATTTATTATTTGTGATATAGCTCCGCCATTATCTTAAATTGAATAATTTAAAATGTACGATTGTTGTGATTTAATTTTGAATTAAAACACAGCAATACCACTTTTATTGATGTATGCAGATACAACAATAAAGTATAAAGGCATCTAATTTGCCTTGTTATTTAAAGAATAGTCTGTTAAGCTTTTTAGTTATTGGTAATGGTTTTTAGTTAATGATTGACCACCTGTTTGAATTATTATACTATAATTAAATTATAGCATACAATGACTTTACTTATTAAGGTGTAAATATAGTGTGTTTGAATTGTTTTTTCTAAAAAAAGAAATAAGAATTTATCGATCTATGATTGCTTGGGGAAGGAGAAAACGAAATAAAGTACGCCCGATGGTAGTGGTAGTTGCTGCCGAGATAGCCAATGAGACAAGGAGTAGCGAAGGCTGACGTTAGGAAGACTAGTGACGACTATGACGAATGAGCTAGGGAGGTAGTAAGTACAAATGGACAGCGGGGGCTTGACTTGCAAACGAAGCTTGAAGCGTTCCGTTCTAAAAAATCAAGAAGATATTTTAGACAGGTTCTTATTCCAAGGCTTTTCGCATTTTTAAAATATACTTAGAGCGATCCAAAGGGCTGATGCCTTTGTAGGGACGAGTTTGAGCCAATGCATCTTCACAGACTTGGTATGAATGAAAGCGAGTGAGCAGTTTTGCCTTGCCACCTGAGAGAGAACTGAGGCGAACTGGGAAATCTAGGGAAGTTGCTAGGGGAACAGTGCCTGTCAAAGTCATTTTATTGTCTACGATTGTTGGGCTGTCAAACTGTCCCCTCATTTGAATGATTTCGCTGGTGAGCTTGCCCAATAATTCATCATTGGCAGTGATTTTGAACCAGAGAATGGGCTCTAAAAATTGGGTGCCGATGTCGTTGAGGGCGTTCATAATGCCCATTGGTGTTGCCAAAACAAAATTGCCTGGACGGGAGTGCATTTGATGATCTTCGCCTTCGACTAGAGTGATTTTGAGATCGGTGACTTCCCAACCTTTGATGCCTTGTTGGAGGGCTTTGGGAATGCTGCGTTCCACTTCGTTTTGGTATTTTTGATGAATGTCGCTGGTGCGGACCAGACTTTTGTAGCTTACTCCACTGCCTCTAGGAGCTGGCTCAATCAAAAACTTAACAATTGCCCAGCAAGGTTTGGGCATTGTGTAATGGCCAATGCCATAGCCGCTTGTAATGGGCGTTTCTTTGTAAATAACTGTTGGGTCTTCAAATTGTACAGAAATGCCAAAACGCTGTAAAATGATTTGCTCCAAGACTTCGACTTGAATGGCACCCATTACCTTTAACTGCAATTCTTTGTCTTCTCTATACCACTCAAATTCTAGGGCTGGATCTTCTTTTTCGAGTATTTGTAGTGCCTCAGCCAAGGCGGGATAATCTTTGTCTTCGGCGGACTTGTACAGTCAAAAGGGACGTATTGAGGCTGACTGCTTGTGGAATGCGTTTGGAAGTACATCCCAATACATCATTTGTACTTGCTTCGGGTAAACCACTAATGACCACAATGTCACCTGCCTCGGCACTTTCGATGCTTTGGTAATTGTTGGCAAGAGCTAGTTGGACTTTGGTGATTTTTTCTTCTATATTTTTGCTGACATTTTTGATTAGTTCACGTACTTTCAATTTGCCCTCAAAAATGCGAACATATAGGAGTTTGCCTTGTTTGGCGTCGTGGTAGGTATTGTAAATCAAAGCGGATAAATCTTGTTCGGTGTCCTGTTTGGGAGCTGGTAGGAAATGAATGATTTGATTCAATAAAACATTAATACCCAACTGCAATTTGGCAGCACCAAACAAAATGGGATATAAATTTGACTGAACAATTGCTTGTCGGAAAGCTTTGTCTAGGGTTTCTTTAGAGATTTCGTTGTCTTCTAGGAACAACTCCAGTATTTCGTCATTGACATTGGCAATTTTTTCTACATTTGTGTCTGATGCGTAAATATCTAATGCTTTTAGGTTCACATTGTTTGTCCCTTCTTCTACAACTTCTTGTAGCAAGACATATTGTTTGGTCAATTCCGTTTCCAACTCTGCGAGCATTCCGTCCAAATAAACCCCTGCTCTATCAATTTTATTGACAAAAATGATGACGGGTATTTGGCGTTCTTGTAGGGCATTCCAAATGGTATCGGTATGGGCTTGTACGCCTTCGATTGCGGAAATTACCAAAACGGCTGCATCAATTACTTGGAGTACCCGTTCTACATCTGCCGAAAAATCGACGTGTCCTGGAGTATCTACCAAATTGATTTTACAGTCTTTCCAATAAAAGGAGGTAAGTGATGAGCGTACAGAGATGCCTCTTTGTTTTTCGACTTCTAAGAAATCACTTTGGGTCGTTCCATCATCTACACTTCCTAGAGATTTGGTACTCCCACTTAGATACAACATATTCTCTGTAATGGAGGTTTT
>JAHDIA010000449.1 GCA_020631035.1 Chitinophagales bacterium
CTCGCTCATTCTGGGTAATTTTGGATTCAACCTTGTCCAAATTTTTCTTTAAAACAGCATTATTGGGCTCTCTTTGATGGGCTATTTTCAAATTGTAATAAGCAGAGTCCAACAAATTGGCATCTTCAAAGTAAAGTGCTTTTTGTACATATGCTTGTGTTTTTTGACTCTCATTATAATTCCAAAAGCTCAGGCCACCAATAATCAAGGAAATGCCCATCAAAGCAAACAAAATGTATTTCAAAAGTTTGTTCTCACCCGATTTTTTGATTTCAGGTGTTCCAGCTTTAAAGCCCACAGCCTCTGTATTTTTTTTGACTTCCGATTCAGCAATCCCTTCCAACATTTCCTCCACCTGAATCAGATACATCGAAAAATTGTCCCTAGAAAAATTGTCACAAAACATCTTGATTTGTTCGTGCATCATATACAAGTCTCCCAAACTCGCCAATTCCGACAGATTCACCTCTGTCAAATTCTCAGTAACTCCATCGGTACACAACAAAAAGAAATCCCCAGTTTGAACATCATCGGTAAAATACAAGTCCATTGAAGTAGGTTCTTGTCTACCCGCCACTGCTCTGAGAATGACATTGGAGTGTGGATGCCACTGAGCTTCCTCCTCGGTCAATTCTCCACGTTTGACCATTTCTCCTACAAGCGAATGATCCATTGTACGGTAAATGATTTGCCCATCTCTAAAATGGTAGATACGACTGTCGCCACACCATCCCATATAGACCCCATCAGAGCGTATCCACAAAAAAGTGAGGGTTGTTTTCATTCCCTTACAACTGGGATTGGTTTGAGTATGTGCCGATAATTGTTCTTCTATATAGATCAAAGCTCGGTCAAAATAGTCCTTATAAGGTTTGTCAACTGGATTTTTTTGAATGTATTGAGCAAAAGATTCACATACAATTTTAGAGGCAACTTCTCCTTTTTCGGAGCCGCCTACACCATCACAGACCAAAAACAACTTGGTAGAAGCAGTTGCTTCACCAGGAAAAGGGAAGATATTGTCCTCATTGTTTTGGCGTTTTCCCACTTCATTTAAAAACAATGGCTCTTTAATTACAAGCTTCATCAGATTCATTCAACAATTATGAGATAATCAACTATCTTTACACGCTTTTCAAAAGTAAGTAAACATACTAAACAACAGAACAAATCTGTTGAATTTTTGACAATATTGATAGTCAATGGCAAAAAAAGAAATAAATGTATTCAATGTTTCCTTCTTAGACCTCCTTTCTGGGGCATTGGGAGCTGTTTTAATACTCTTTGTAATTGTCCCCAAATTGGACAGTAAAATTCGGGCACAATTACAAGAACTGGAAACATTTAAGCAGTTAGAGTTAAAAGTCGAAGACATTCAAGGAATTATCGCTCAACTAGAAGGCTCTGTGCCCAAAGCTGTTCTCTCAAATCTACAATCCAATGTAGACAATATGAGTACAGATCTCAAAACCTTACAATCACAGGTCAAACAACTACAAACCCAAATGAGCAAGTTGGAGGAAGAAAAAACACAGGCGCAAGAAAAGAGCCAAAAACTCCAAGAAGAAGTCGAAACCCTGCGAAAACAGATGAAAGACAGCAACAAATTGGTGGTAGAAAACAAAAAAATGAAGTCTGAATTGGAGATTCTACGGAAAAACCAAGCAGAAACCGCCAAACAGTTGGACGCACTTCAACTACAACAAAGCGACGCTAGTGCAGCACAAGCGCAAATCAATCAGCAACTTGAATCTCAAAAAGCCGACCTATTCAAATGTCTAGAAGATAAAAAAGCCCTAGAAGATGCCCTTGCCGAAATGCGAGCAAAAATTGAAGAATTGCTCACCAAAAACAAAAAATTATCCGACGAATTGTCCAAAACCTCTGATGACCGCCAATATGTCGAAAAAGCAGTAGACAAAATGGTAGAGCAGATCGAAAAATTAGAAAAAGAGAATGCCCAACTCAAAAAGCAAAATGCCCAAATGCAAAAAGAGCTACAAAATGCTCAAAATGAGTTGGCTAAAAAGGACAAAGAACAAGATGGGGGAACCAAAGAGTCCAGAACTGGGGTTAAGTTCAATGACAAAAACATTGTCTTTGTAGTCGATGTTTCTGGAAGTATGGACGACGACCCTGAACCAGAAAAACTAGATCAAGTAAAAGCTGGTCTAAAAATGTTGGTTGCTTCTATGGATGAGTCCTACAAAATAGATATTGTTATTTTTCCTAAAAGTCCCAAAGAAGATTGGGATGGATTATACAACCGTTTGGTTCCTGTAAGTGACAAACAAAAATATGCCATTTACAGACACCTAGCTCCGATTTACGCAAGAAATTGTACACCTACACGCTCAGTTTTAGAGCATGTCTTAACCAGCGATGCTTACAAAAATGCAGGAACCATCACCTTTTTATCTGATGGTCTGCCAACCAAATCCGTCGCTGGAAGTACTGAATGTCCCGATGATCCACCAAGGGATGTCTTAAAGTACATAAAAGACCTCAACAAAGGAAAAAAAGTCATCAACACCATTGGTGTTGGTTCTGTATACAGAAATGCAAGTAGTAAAGACCCCAAGGTTACCTTTATGAAAGATATGGCTAGACAAAATGGTGGTTTTTACATTGGATTCTAGAATGCGGCATTGTATTTGTCCATTACAGAATAGACACACAATTTAATATGGAAGAAAAAGATATACAGACGACACCGAGTTTTGAAGATTTTAATTTCGATTCTGCACTTATGCAGAGTCTAAATGTAATGAATTTTAAAACCCCTACCCCTATTCAGCAACAAGCCATCCCCATCATTCAAGATGGGCGTGACATCATTGCTTGTGCCCAAACAGGAACGGGTAAAACGGCGGCTTTTTTGCTGCCCATTATGGACAAAATAAGAAAAAGTCCTAGAACACACATCAATACCCTTATTGTGGTGCCTACTAGAGAATTGGCAATTCAAATAGACCGACAATTGGAAGGTTTTGCTTATTTTCTCGACTTAACTTCTATCCCCATCTATGGTGGGAAAAACCCTGGCGTATGGGGAGATCAACAAAGAGCCATCGAAAATGGAACAGATATTTTAATTGGTACGCCTGGTAGACTTATTGCGCACTTCGATTTCAAATATGCCAAAACAGACACCATCGAAAACCTCATTCTTGACGAAGCCGACAGAATGCTCGATATGGGTTTTCACGAGGACATCCTCAAAATCATCAAAAAACTGCCCAATCGGAAACAAACATTGATGTTTTCTGCTACCATGCCTCCCAAAATTAGGACCTTGGCAAAGGAGATTTTAAATGACCCAGCAGAAGTGAGTATTGCCATTTCAAAACCCGCAGAAGGCATCACGCAGCAAGCCTACATGACTTACGATGAGCAAAAATACAAACTACTTAAACGAATTTTAAAAGACCGCAATGATGATTGCATCATTGTTTTTTGTGCTTCTAAGAAAAATACCAAGGAAATTGCTAAAAACCTAAAAGCAAGCAATTTTCCTGTTGAAGCAATGCACTCTGAACTCGAACAAGCCAAAAGAGAAGAAGTCATTCAAAAGTTTGTTGCCAAACGCATCAAAATATTGATTGCAACCGATGTCTTATCGCGTGGAATTGACATAGACGACATTGGTTTGGTCATCAATTATGACGTTCCTAGAGATGCAGAGGACTATATTCACAGAATTGGCCGAACCGCAAGAGCAGCCTCTAAGGGGGAAGCCATCACTTTTATCAATCCCAAAGATCAACATAGCTTTTACAAGATCGAGCAATTGATGGAGCGCACTGTAGAAAAATTGGATTTACCTGAAGAATTAGGAAAAGCTCCCAAATACGAACCCAAAAAACGCTTCTCTGGTGGTGGTGGTCGAGGTCGCTCATACTCTAAAACAAATAAAAGCAAATCGGGTTCAAGAAAAGGAGGCAACAAGAATTACAGAGGTAAAAACAAATCAAACAATAAATCCAGAAGTAATTCAAGTAACCCACAGAGCAAAGCAAACAAACCACAAAATCAGCAATCCCAAAAACAGACTTCACAAAACAACAATCAAGGGAGCAAAGGCAAAACAAACAAGCCAATAAATAAATCCAATAAGCCAAATACCAACAAAACACACAAACCTTCTAACAAACCCAAACGTTCACCACAAAACCGTAAACCCAAAAACGGACCAAACAAAACAGAACAGAAATGAGTCAGACCAAGTGGGAGGCAATCTGTTTGGATACCATTAAAGTAGCCAAAGCAGCAGGGCATTTTATCTTATCAGAACAAATGAAGGTAAAACAAGAGGACATAGAACACAAGAAACTCAACAATCTTGTAAGTTATGTTGACAAAAATGCCGAGATACAAATCATTGAAGGTTTAAAAAAAATCATCCCTGATAGTACATTTTTGGCTGAAGAGGAAACAACCCAACAAAGCGAAGGAGAATACCAATGGATCATTGATCCCTTGGATGGTACCACCAATTTTCTACACCACTTGCCTACTTTTGCTGTAAGTATTGCATTGGTTTATCAATCTAAACTGGTCGTAGGGGTTGTATATGAAATCAATAAAGACGAATGTTTTTACGCTTGGAAAGATGGCGGAGCTTATTTGAATGGTGACTCTATAAAGGTCAGTCCTACCAAGGAACTAAAAGAGTCTCTACTCGTAACTGGATTTCCTTACTATGATTTTTCCATAATAGACCAGTATATAGTATTTCTGAAATACCTAATGCTCAATACCCGAGGCATTCGTCGATTTGGGGCTGCTGCTGTAGACCTCTGTTATGTCGCTTGTGGCAGATTTGACGCCTACTTTGAACAAAGCCTCTCTCCTTGGGACGTTGCGGCAGGTGCCCTAATTGTACAAGAATCAGGCGGACACATTTGTGATTTCAATGGCGGTGACAATTACATACATGGACGAGAAATACTCGCTTCCAATGATGCATTGTATCCTACAATCTTGGATTTGACAAAAAAATATCTAGGATCTTAATTTCTCTCTTTTTAGGAGCAAATGTTTGGGAGCTTCGTCGCTACTTCTTTACCGAAATGTCGAACCATCGCTATCCGCTATTACTCCTCTCCCCAACTAAATTGGGGATGCGGGGTAACCGCTTCTATCGAGGCTAGGATAGGACATTCATTTCTTGCGTAAAAAATCACACAATTGCCTCTAACAAATCATCCAATCCTTCTCTCAATTTTTTGATTTCTTGACCAATATGGTCTAAATACCCCTTGACTCCATCGCTCAATTCATCACTGTGGCGATGGCTCATCAATTTGTTACAAGAATCAATCTTGTTGATGGCTGCTTGAAAAACGTGTGCCTTTTTTAAAACCAGTTGTCTCTTTTCAACATCCACCTCTTTTTGGGTGGCTTGAGAAGGGGTAGGGCTG
>JAHDIA010000450.1 GCA_020631035.1 Chitinophagales bacterium
CCAAGGTATTTCCAAGAGAATCCACTTGGTAGATTTCATGACCTCCATCTAAGCCCAAAGTAGGAGAAGGAGAGGTAAAACTACCTGCTTCAAGAAAAACACCTGAGTCTAAAGCAGTGTCTGTACCATCTGCTATTGCCAATTTTAGTGTATAAGTCTCACAAGGAATGACATCTATATAGGCAGGTAACAAAACAGTAATGCCCTCAAACTCCAATTCGGGAATTTCGCCTGCATAGAACTCTGTATAGCCCAGTTCACAAACTGGACCACCACCACCGTCATTTACTCCATCGTTGACAGTACTAATAGAAACGGCTTCTGTTGTACCAGGAATGAGAGCGATGTTTTGCTTGTCGTACATACCTCCTGCTGGATTTGGACCAGAGATTAAGAAGCCAAAGACATCATTAAAAGAGCTACATACATAGCTATCATATTCTTCGGAACCAAATATATAATTAAAAGATAAAGCATTGCCTATAGGAGTAATATCAAATTCCAGTACTACTGCATCTTGAGTTGTGACACTGGCAAGATTGGATAAATCAACATCGCCTGGAGTATTTAGAGAGGTATTGGCAATTCCACTGTTGGGACCAGGTACATTCACATAATCTCCTGTAGTCATGACAACTCCCAAGGGAATTTCAAAGTTGACAGGAGTAGGATTGTTGGGATGGGTTCTAAATAGCCCAAATGCATTGTCTGCTCCTATGATGCTGACATTTTCAATGGTCACTCCTTCACCAGCCAATATAGAGGCTACATATTCTTCAGGACTCAGGGTAATCATTAAGTCAGGGTCGTAAAACTCTGTTGCTGGAAACACCTGAATAGGCTGAGCATGTAAATGACATAGACCTAAAAGAAGAAATAAAAAGGGGATACAAATGTTTTGTCGTCGTTGAATCATTTTTTATAGTTTGGCTCCAAAATGTTTTTGGGAGTAAGTGTAAGATACCAATTATCTTACAATTTCGATGCTTATAACATTGCATTTTAAGGTGTAAAATAGAAAAAATGCATTGAAAGATTAAAATAAATGCCTCAACTTTTCCCCAACTTTGTAAAGAAGCCATCTATAAAAAATGGAAATTGTATATTCTAAGTCATAATTACTACATTGTCTTTTATATTCTCCTATATTTGCGCTTTAAAAATTAGACACAATATGAAGACATTGATTATTGGTGGAGGAAATATGGGAAGAAGCTTTGCCAGAAGTTTCTTAGAGGCTCATATTTTGCGTCCAAATGACTTGATTATCCTAGAGAAAAATGAAGAAAACTGCAAACATTTGGAGAAAATAGGCTTTGATGCAGTACATCGTGTACCAGATGATTACATCAAAGATGTAGATTTGATTGTTTTGGCGGTTAAACCACAAGATAGCCCAGCTGTATTTGCAACCCTCAAGCCTTATTTGGATGATAGTCATGTAGTCTTGTCTATTATGGCTGGTGTCAAGTTGAGTACCATCGAAAATGGTTTGGGAATCAAAAAAGTCATTCGTTCTATGCCCAATTTGCCCGCTCAAATCGGAATGGGAATGACCGCTTTTACGGCGAACGAGGAGGTAAACAGACAAGAATTAATCAATGTCCAGAATTTATTAAGTACCACTGGTAAAGCCATTTACTTTGATGATGAAAATATGATTGACGCAGCAACGGCGGTATCTGGCAGTGGTCCTGCTTTTGTCTACTTTTTTATGAATGCGATGATGAAAGCAGCCAGAAAAATGGGCTTTACCGAAGCACAAGCCGATTTGTTGGTCTGGCAAACCTTTATAGGGTCTTTGCACCTACAAAACAAAAACAAACTATCGTGCGAAGAGTGGATTCAAAAAGTAGCATCGAAAGGTGGAACCACTGAAGCGGCCCTCAAAGTATTCAATACCAACGAATTAGAAGAAGGCATCATTGAGGGATTGAAAGCGGCATTCAACCGAGCAGAGGAATTGGGACGTAATTCGTAAATTAATGAACCACCAATAGTTTTTGAGTGCTTACAATTTGATTGTCAACACAATAGGATACATAATAAGTCCCATTGGGCAATGATTGGGTAGGATAGCTGACTGAATGTTTGCCACTAATGTCAAGCTTGCTTACTGTTTCCCCCATAACATTGTATATCAATACTTGTGCATTTTTCCAAGGATTTTCTAAGGTGAAATTGCTAACAATACCACTTGGATTAGGGAAAATGTGTAGCTTGGATTTAGGTAAAGGGGTTGCATTTATATCAACTGTGTTTTCTGTATTCTTTAGTTTTAGACCTACTGGACGATGGTCGGATATATCTTCTTCATAAGCCCAAAAACCACCATCCATATAATCATCAATTTTAATGGTCTCAACTTCAGAATCTGCTTGCATAAATTCATCAAACAATTCATTGCTGATTAGGATGTGATCAAGGTGGGAAGGCCAACTAGGGTAGGACCAATTGAAGGAGTTCCCCTCAGCTATGTCCATATCTACAAAGCGAAAATTGTCGGCATCATCAAAGAAATTCTGAAAGACATTGTTGTTTGGGTCATCGGTCAATAAGTCGTTTAGGTCGCCCAATAAAATGACATTGTCATTGGGATGATTGTTGTCAATGTAAACCTTTAACAAATTACTCGCATTTTGACGCCTGACTTCCTCATCTTCAGGGTCGAAATCGTCTATATACCCATTTCCACAGCATTTTAAATGGTTGTTGATGAGCACAAAAGATTCATTGTTAAATGTACATTCCATAAGCAATGGATAACGAGGAAAAGGAATCCAGTAATTGGAGGAATTGTAGATGGTATAAAACTGTGGGTTTTGGATAGTAGCAGTTTTGTAAACATAGGCGAGTCCTTCATTCCAGTTGGGAAGAATGTAGCCATCAAATCCGTCAATATTGTCCATCATTTGATTGAATAAGGTAGTATCGCCAATCTCTTGTAGAGCGATGATGTCTGCATCTAAAGCTTGAATGACGGTAGAGACGGAATCAATGGTTATTTGTCCATTCTTAGGAAACCATTCGATATTCCAAGTAATGACATCTAGGGTACTATCAGTACCAAAAGATAGATCATTAAGGTGTTGTCCAAGAGCAGAAAGACTAATAAAAAACAATAGAAATAATGAAAATATTTTATGCATTTAATTCTTTTAAGTGTGGAGTATTGTTAAGAGATTTTGCCCGTTTGCAAATATAGGAGTGGATCGCCTTGCAAGCGCAATGGGCGGCCTGTATTTCCATTTACTAGTACAAATTTGACAAAAGCAGTGGCAGCAATGGCATTTTGAGAAGTAGAAAGAATGTGTTGCTCCATAGTGGTTTTGACCGAGCCAATTTCTTTGACCTTGGTTTCTATTTGAATAAGGTCATTGAAGTAAAGTGGTTTGCGGTAATGAATGTCTACATGAATGACCACAAATTGCCAATTTCGATCAATGGCAATTTGTTTGTCTAGGAATTGTTCAATGAACTCCCACCGAGCAATTTCCAAAAACTCTAGGTAACGGGCATTGTTGACATGACCATACACATCTATATGAAAACCCTGTATTCTGATATTACTTGTACAAATACGATTCACTACTTTTTAATTTGTGCTGCGAAAATAGAACATTTCAATAGCACTGTGTTGAAAATCATAAATTTTTTATAGACCACTAATGACTTGATTTATATTTATTTTATATCTTTGATTTCCCTTCTATGATGATGCGCCAATAATACCTACAGCAAGGATATGTAGATATATTATAAGTTGATTAAAAACCAGAGATACCTATGTCTATGCATTTGTGTGTTAAATGTATTTTTGTTTGTTTTTCGTTGTTTTTCTGTGGATTATGTATGGCAGGAAATGGTGATTCGTTGCTAGTCAGTCAAACATATCTAAATAAAAACTTTGAAGAGCTTAAAAGATTGTCCAAAAATAATTTGAATGTAACCAAACGATGGTTAAAGGACCAAAATGCCCAATTGTTACTGGACTTGGAGCAAAAAATGCAAAAACAAGACTCTTCCATGCAAATATTGCAGAGCAATTTAGATAGTTTTCAGACAGTCAATCAGGCAGGTAATGCCTCTTTATTGGTTCAAGGAGAAAAAATAGCCAGCTTAAACAAAGAATCTTATACACAACTCAGCCAGAGCAATCAGAGTTTTGGTGATAAAGTCAATACTTATTTTGGTTTGTTAATTGGCTTGGGCATTATACTATGCATTGGCATCATCTATTTGATGGCTCGTTTGTTACAACAAGAACGAAAGCATAGTGCAGAACTTCAATTGATGCAACAAAGAATACATCAAAGCCGAAAGTACTTAGAAAACAATTTGAATGTGGGTTTTGCTGAAATTGTCGAAAGTGTAGAAGATGTACAACTGAGCCTACCCATCAATGAACACGATTGGTACACAAGCAATATGGAAGCCATTCAGTTTACCAAAAGAGTGGCAATAGAAAATAGCTATGTTTGGGATATGCAAATGAGTGAGTTGATAAGCGAAGAAATAGAAAAGATTGCCACTCCGCCTGCTCCAGTATTATTGGAAAAAACACAACAGAAAATACAAAACACTGCACCCGAAACATCCAATCAGCCAGTAGAAGAGATCGTTACAGTTACCCATATAGAAGAAGTGACCACACACCAAATCATTTTCAACCTTTTTGAAGAAAAGAAAGTAGCCAAGTCGGTTACTATGTTGCCCAATAGAACCATTGAGATGAATAGCGATACTTCTTACACACACGACATTAGCGTGGTTAAAAACAAAACAAGTCGAATTTATGAAGAAGATCACTATATTCAATTCAACTACATCGAAAAAAAGCCCAAGGAACAATTGAGTATAAAGCAAAACTCCAAAACCTCAATAGCATCATAAGTAGGTAAAATCAATAGACGTTTAACAAGCTATCAATGCATTGAAAGCACTCATTTTGTCAGAAAGTGCTAACTTTGAGTGCTTGAAAATCAATGACGCAAACCCTCAATGTGTTGCTTAAATGAATGTTGAAGATTACATACGTCCACTTGCTCAAAAATTTGAACAAAATGCCAACAAAGCAGATGCAAAAAAAATGACTCAGTATCTGAAAAATCATTTTGCATTTTATGGCATCAAAATGCCACAACGCAAAGCCATTTTTAAAGATTTTCTTACACAATATAGCAGCCCTAGTAAACAAGAGCTATTTCCAATTGTTAATAAAATGTGGGAACAAAACCAAAGAGAATGGCAATACTGTGCTTTGGACCTACTCGACAAGTTCAAGAAAAAATTTGATGAAGCTGATATAGAAGTCATTGAACAACTCATTATCGACAAATCGTGGTGGGATACAGTCGATATGCTCGCTAGTAAAATGGCTGGAGCCTATTTTCTAAAGTTCCCCCACCAAATCG
>JAHDIA010000451.1 GCA_020631035.1 Chitinophagales bacterium
AAGGCTGACTTAACTTGTTTTGACATAAACCTTCCAGCTTACTCCTTCTTCCGTATATAGTCCTAAAGAGGGGAGGAATCTACAAAGCAGATTACCTTCAGATGCCTGCCATCTTAAACGCTTCCCAAGCCTACCAAAAAAAGAACACTCCCCAAGCCTGCCGAAGGAGCATTTACTTCGATGGCGTACGATTCCCAATCCAAACAAAACGCCTATTGACAAAAGATGGATCAGCATAAGACGCATTGCCCGCAGGAGTCCCACCTGTACCGTGAAAATCAGAAAAAGCAGCGTGTTGATTGACAAACCAAAAGCCTGTTAAATTTAAAGTTACGGGTACAAAGACTTCGTTCATCGCATCGGTGATAGCGTCGGCTTTGGCAGAATCACTACAGTAAACCGCACAAGTCAAAGCTCCTTTTTCTCGAACCAATTTTTGAGCGAGTTCGACAGAGTGCTCGGTGTCTTTTGTTTTAATTACCAATAAAATGGGACCGAACAATTCTTGATTGTACAGTTCTGCTTTGTCGGCATCTACTTCGATGATGGTAGGGGCAAAAATACGTGCCTTGGCAAATTCTTCGCTTTTGACTGTGGGAGCTTCTAGCACAACATTGCCTTCCATATTTTTGGCGTTTTGCGCTCGCTTCAAGGTGCTTTCGTTTTGAAGTGCGCCTAGCGTACCCGCACCCATTTTGGGATGAAGGGCAAGAGCCGCCACTTCGTTTTGAAAAAGGTCCACCACTTGTTCGTAGCTCATATGTTCGGCATCGGTTTTTACACCTGTGGCTGGAATAAAGAAATTTTGGGGCGCAGTACACATTTGACCTGAGTATAGACAGACCGAAAATGCCAAATTGCGCATCACTTCCCGCATATCTTTGGCAGAATCTATGATGACCGAATTGACACCCGCCTTTTCGGTAAAGACTGTTTTGTTGGGAAGCGATTCGATGTACTCACCAAATTGGGTACTCCCTGTAAAGTCAATCAATTTGATGGCTGGATGCTCTGCAAGTTCTTTGGTGATGAGCTGGTCAGAACTGTCAACGGCTAATTGGACGATCTGGGGATCGAATCCGTTTTCTTGTAAGACCTTTTGAAGTTCGGCTATGTAAATCGCAATGGGCAAAACCGAATGTGGATGGGGTTTGACGATGCTTGGATTGCCTGTAATCAGATTGGCATACAAGCCTGGCAAGGTATTCCAAGTCGGAAAAGTGGCACAACCTATGACCAATCCGAGTCCTTTGGGAATGGCTTTAAAAGTTTTGTCCAAATGGGCTTGGCGTTTGCCCATTGGTTTGACCCATTTTACTTTTTCGGGAAAACGGGTCAATTCTTGATACCCAATGGCGAGGGCTTCTAAGGCTCGGTCGGCGGCATGAGGTCCCGATGCTTGAAACGACATCACATAAGATTGTCCTGTGGTGTGTTGGGTTGCCAAGGCAATTTCGTGGAATCGCTCGGTGCTGCGTTCAAGCGATTCGATGAGGATGCCCGCTCTTTCGCCTATGGGAAGATTGCGCCATTGTTTTTGGGTGGCTTCGGCTCGTTCAATGAGCGTGTCAACCGTGTAAGTTGGATAGCTGACACCCAATTGTTCTCCTGTAAAAGGCGATTGTTCTTCACCACTCGTTCCTTCATTGGGTCCTTGTAGCAATTGCTCGAAGGGCTTTCCGAGACTCGATTTGTAGGCTTCTTTGCCTAGACTGATTGCATTGGCTCCGTAGGCTTTGGGATGGTCTGGATATTGAGCAAAGAAAGTTCGTTCTTGTACAGCTCGAACGGCTTTCAGTAAAATATTGATGTGTTTGGCGTATAAAGACATATTTGGAAAGATTGAATTTTTTTCTTTTTTATTGAAGCAAATGTTTGGGGCTTCGTCGCTACTTGTTTGCCTGCTATCCGCTTTTACTCCTCGCTTTGGTTTGACAGGCTCACCAAAGTCTAGTACTAAATTTAGAGTGTCCACAAAGGTGGCTGAGCTTGTCGAAGCCCCGCTGTGGGGTAACCGCTTCTATCAGGGCTAGTTAAAACTGTTCAGTCGCATTCGCAAATTACATTTTTGGACTCTTCAAAGGATATAATTCCTTTAAAAAAACTCATAAGTCCCATCTGAATTGATGTGAACCAAGGGCGGACGGCGATGGCGTTCAAAATAATAATAACCTTCTTGTATGTTGTCCCAAAAATGTAGCAATAAGGGATCATTGAGATTGCCATTGTAGGCAGTCTTGGGAGTACTTTCGTCAAATTTGTTTGGAAAAATATGTACGGGAATATTGGATTGCCCATTGTTGCGTGCCTTGACACAAATTAGATAGAGTTCCTTGATTTTATCGTCTGTTAAGGGAATACAGCCAATGGTGATACAATCGCCATGAATAAAAATATCTCCTCCTAAATTGGGATAAACCGATAATTTGGAATCAGATGGATTGGGATAATTAATTCCTAAGGATAAATGGTAATTGCTTGTAGGATTGAATTTGTTGACAAAGTAAAAGCCTTCGGGAATTTGGCGGTCTCCCCTTTTCCGCTTGGGTCCCAGATAACCAGACATTTCACAAAAAGCATACTCCTTGATCTTGATGTAATCTGAGTCAAAATCCCCTTGGACCCATAATTCAAGTATACGTTCTTGCTTGAAAGCTCGGATATAAACATTGACAATGTTGTTGTAATCCATTCCGTAACGACTACAAGCCTGTTCCATTGTCCATTGTTTGTCAACTTTTGCATTGCTGACCCTACTGTTTCGCAATTGGCTTGTTTCAAAAGATTGCGCTCCTACAAAATGAGAGAGCAAGAGCAATAAAAATACAATTAAGGCTTTGTACATATCATCGAACAATTTAATATTGCAAAGATATACAATGCTCTACTAACTTAACCCAAGAATGAGCAGTTCAGATACTAGATGACAAAGCATTGATTCATTGCTTCAATGATGCAATATTAAGCCGACTTAATCTTACGTCTTTCCTCTATATCAATGATACGAGGTGAAGAGGCGACATTCAGCAATGGTGTTTCAACTTCAGGAGCAGGCGGCAATGCTGGAGCTTTTTGCGGAAACAGTCTTTGACGTAGATGATCGTACAATCTTTGAGCATTTTCCCAAAACTCAGCAACCCAATCTTTGAGTGGGTCCACTGTTCCTTGTATCATTCTTTTTTGAAACTCATTAAAGTTGAAAGGAGGTTTGGTAATGAAGCTCTTCTTTTCAGGTAAGATTATTTTAAAGTCTGCATCGTAGGTCTCTTGATTAAAATCGTTGTATTGGTACAACATTTCAAAAGCAAACAAAGCAATCTTAGAATAGTCGTATACATCATTGTCTGTATCAAAGTAACAGCTAGTATTGACATATCTGTCCATTGGTACCAACCTGTAATTGCGTTTTTTAGGTTGATTCTTGACAACATACTTACTTCCTAAGTGGTCTTGTCCAACAATGATTGCCATGGAGAGGTAATCTTCACATTTCCAAATGACACCACCCAAATTGTTGGTGGTTTGTAGACAAAACTTGTTCTGGTAAGTATCCAGAGGGGATTGGTCTTGAATACTCATAAATTAAACAGTTTTATAGTTTTTCACAATTGATAGCTTTCAAACAGCTTCATGAGTAGTTGTTCCACTGTTTGATTTATGGTTAGCAGTATTATGGGAAAATTTACACTAGTGGTTTAATTTATAAGTAATTGATAGTATAAACAAAGTATTTTTTGCTTGTTTAAGGCAAAGGTTCTCGACTTTAGCCTTAGCTAAAGGAGAGGTTCTTTAACGCAGAACAGGTGAAAAAGACGAGCTTTAAACTGTCAAGAATTTATGATTTGAACCACTAAGTTAAAATGGTGTAGTTTTTTTCGATAGTATATCTTGATAATGGGGTTTTAGTGAAAAAATTGGTTTCTTATAATTGGTTTTTATAACACTTAATTGGTTTTTATAATAATAACTGTAGGTTCTTGCTTGTTTAACTTTTAAAATCAACTTCTCTAATGTTCTTTTCACCTCTCAAAACCTCTACTCTATTTCGAATGGTATTGCGAACGCCCTCACCATCTCCTATGGCATGAAAAACCAAAATGGGTCGGGTATTATCAGAAGTATTCATTGTCACATTGTACAAAAAAAACAAACGCAAGAAAAATGGTTGTTGAATACTATAATCTTTGACTCTGTACAATTCTACCTCTTCAACACGCTTGGTAAAAATGCCTGAAATGATAAAAACCCTTTCAGTAGACACTTTATACTCTGTATAATAGGTATCAGTGTATTTCCACAAAGCAAAAAAAACAGGTACAATTAACCAGCAACCAAAAAAGCAAAGAACGTAGATTCCCAAGTTACTTACTTGAGAGGGTTTGCCAGCCCACAATAATTCTTCGCCAAAAACAGCCATGCTTTTTGGTTTGGTCAAAAAAGATTTGGCAAATATAATAAGTCAAAGTGAAAGTTGTTCTCTAAGTTTACTCATTTAAACGTATAAATACAATCGTAATGTTTCAAAAACTCACGCATATTTATACACAATCAAACCACTTCGCAACTTTGGCTCAAACCAAGTTGACTTAGGCGGCATCACTTTGCCCGAATCTGCCACTGCAAATAATTGTGCCATACTTACAGGATAAATAGCTATTGCCAACTTCATTTCCCCACTATCTACCCTTTTTTCTAGCTCACCTAGTCCTCTGATTCCTCCTACAAAATCTATCCGATCGTCTGTTCTTTGGTCTTTTATACCCAAAACAGGATCAAAGAGATACTTTTGTAATATAGAAATATCTAGACTATCAACGACTTCTGTATCTTTATCTATTGTTTGTTTGAAATAAAATTTAGACCACTGTCCATTCATGTACAAAGCAAACTCCAATTCATTTTGTGGTTTGGCAATATCTTTATTGCCCACTTCTTCTACCTCAAACACTTCTTTCAATTTTTCCATAAATTCAGTCTCCGAAAGCCCATTCAAGTCTTTGATTACCCTATTGTAATCAATAATGTTGACTTGATTGTCTGGAAACAACACAGATAAAAAATAGTTGTAAGCTTCTTCTCCAGTATGATTGACATTCGCTTCTTTTAACTTTTTTCCAACTTTAGAAGTTGATGCAGCTCGATGGTGACCATCGGCAATATAAGTGGCTGGCACATTCTTATCAAACAAATATAATATATTATCTATTATTTCTGAACTATTTACCACCCAAATTGTGTGTTGTATGTCATCATTTGCCACAAAATCTATTTCTGGGCTATGTTGACTTGTATATTCTTCTATTATAGCATCTATTTTTTCCTCTGCTTTATACGCCAAAAAAACAGGACCTGAATGGATTCCTGAGGTTTCAATATGGGTAATACGGTCTTTTTCCTTTACTG
>JAHDIA010000452.1:0-3487 GCA_020631035.1 Chitinophagales bacterium
TCAATTTATAATCCATTATTTTTTACAGCTTATACCTTTGTTGTATTTTCACGGCAAAAAATCTATGGATAAAATTGCATTGATTACAGGAGCTACAGCAGGCATTGGTAAAGACACCGCTTTTAGCCTAGCAAAAATGAAATACAACCTTATTTTGACGGGAAGACGCAAGGAGCGACTGCTTGAAGTAGGCACCAAACTCAAACACCAATTTGGCATCAAAAGTCACATTGCCTACTTTGACATTCAGTCCCAAGAAGCAGTGATGCAATTTATAGACAAGCTCCCTAAAGAATGGAGAGCTATTGATGTATTGGTCAACAATGCAGGTTTGGCTCTTGGTCGCTCGCCCATACACGAAGGAGAATTTGGAGATTGGGACACAATGATTGATACCAATGTCAAAGGTTTGTTATACATCACCAAGCCTGTTTCACAATGGATGGTGGAACGCAAAAAAGGGCACATCATCAATTTGGCATCGATTGCTGGAACGCAGGTATACCCAACTGGCAATATTTATTGTGCGACCAAACACGCTGTCATTGCTTTGACAAAGGCGATGCGGATTGATCTATTGCCTTATGGAATCAAAGTAACTTCTATTAGTCCTGGTGTGGTGGATACCGAGTTTTCAATTGTACGCTATAAAGGAGATGTCGAAAAAGCCAAGTCAGTATATGAAGGCTATACCCCACTCTATGGCGAAGACATTGCCAATGTGATTGCCTTTGCGGTCAGTCAACCACCACACGTCAACATCAATGACATCGAACTGACTTGTATTACACAGGCTAGTACGCACTATTATCGCAAAACTTAAATTTATGAAAATTGTTGTTTTGGATTCCCATACGCTCAATCCTGGCGATTTGAGTTGGGAAGCTTTACAGGCATTGGGAGATACCCATATTTATGATCGTACACCCAATGATCGGATCTTGGAACGCTGTCCAGAAGATACCAATGTCATTGTATCCAACAAAGCATTTGTATCAAAAGAGATTATGTCTTCTTTGCCACATTTAAAATTGATTGCGGTTTCGGCTACGGGAATGAACAATGTGGATTTGGAAGCAGCCAAAGATTTAGGCATCAAGGTAATGAATGTACCCGCTTATGGTACAATGTCTGTGGCACAGCATACCTTTGCGCTTTTGTTGGAATTGACCAATCAAGTTGCCCTCCACAACCAAAGTGTACAAAATGGGGATTGGTCACACAATCCTGATTGGTGTTATTTTAAAAAGCCACTCACCGAATTGCTCGGTAAAACTTTTGGGATTGTGGGATTGGGCAATATTGGTCAAGCGGTTGCTCGTATTGCCTTGGCAATGGGCATGCAAGTCATTGCTCATCACAAACATCCTGAACGGGATCAAATGGATGGAGTTCGCTTTGTCTCTTTAGAGGATATTTTTACCCAAAGCGATGTGGTCAGTTTGCATTGTCCTTTAACAGAATCAAACAAAGCCTTTGTCAATTGGGAACGCTTATCGCAAATGAAGGCTGCTGCTTTTTTAATCAATACGGCAAGGGGTGCTTTGATTGAGGAAAAAGATTTAAAACGTGCTTTGGAAAATGACGTGATTGCAGGGGCTGCATTGGATGTATTATCAGTTGAGCCTCCCCCTACTGACCATATTTTGTTGGGGGTCAAAAATTGTATCATTACCCCTCACAATGCTTGGCTGTCTAGGGAATCAAGACAACGTTTGATGGATCAATTGGTGGAAAATGTACGGAGTGTTTTATAGAAGTTTCAATCCCGATGTATCGAAATATTATTCCTTTAAAATTCGTTGTACTTCTTCTAAATAAATTTCCTCATCAAATATGGCTTTAATGTTAATTTTAAAGCCTTTGATTGCTTTGCTTTCAATATTGGATTCTCCCGATTTTAAAATCAGTTCGTATTGGTTTGCAGCATCCAAACGGAATTGTTCAACGGTTTTTGCTTCGGGATCAATGATCCAATATTCAAGAATTTGGTGGGCTTGGTAATCTTGAAATTTCACCCCTCTATCATTGGCGGCAGTACTTGGTGATAAGACCTCAACAACCAAATCTGGAGCAGGAAACAGCATTTGTTCCTCAGTAAAATCTTTGACTTTTTCTTGATTGAAATAGCATAAATCTGGTTCATAATCATTTCTTGTGAGAGAAATCATTATTTTTTCTATTCCAACAAATCCCAATTTGTTTTTTCTCACATAGTGATCCATCAGATGATTTAGCGAATTTAAGACAAAGTTATGTCTTTTCTTTACAGGTGAATGCATCACCACTTCCCCATTGATAAATTCAGCTTTTTCTGATGGAGTTATTTCTTTATAGAATTGTTCTCTTTTCTTGCGTTCTTCTTGCAGTTGTGCAGCAAGGTCATTTAATATGATTGGCACATTGGGGTATGCCATCAATTCCTCTTTTAATTCTTCTATGGACATTTTGACCATTATTCTCTATTTTCTTGCAATTTAATCAATTTAGGAATGATAAAAAAATAACTTCCCGATTTTGGCGGCGACATTTTCCGACCTACTACGTCAAAAATACTCGCCTTAGCTCTGCTAGGACTGCGTTTTTTTCCTTGTAGGTCAAAAAATCTCATTGCCAAAAACAAAGAACTTATTATTTAACCATTCCTTAGCATAAACTTTCAAGTCTAAATTTTCCGAATAGCCTCCGCAGGATTGAGTTTTATTGCCTTCAAAGCTGGATAAATCGCTGCCAAAAATGCGGCAATGATTACTAGGATAATCACCTTGGGATAATAGTCTGCCGTTTGGAAAGGATAAATAATTGGTTTGACTCCAACATTGGAAAAACCTTCGGAATAATTGGAGAAATCCATTCCGTATTTGCCAAAATAAGCGATGGTCGCCCAGGCAATCAAAATGCCCAAAGGTGTGGCGGTTAGCATTAAGAAAATCGTTTCCAGCATAATCATCAAAAAGACCTTGGTTTTGTTCATTCCCACCGCCATCAACATCCCGAATTCTCGGACACGCTCCAAAACCGCCATCAACATCGTATTGACGATCCCAAAAGACAAGGCAGCTAACAAAATAAGCAATAGCAAATAATTCATTCTTTTGGCAATGATGTCGGCTGCGGCCAAACCAGGAATCAACTCTTTCCAATTTTGTACCAGCAAACCGCTGTGTTCACTTTTTAATGTTTGGGTGGTTTCTTCCAAGTCAGCAGGGTCATTTAGCATAAGGGCAATTTCATGGGCGGTATTTTCGCCTAAGTTTAAGAGCTTGTTCAAATCGCTTTGTCGAACATAAACCGATAGTTCGTCTTGTCGAGCGTCGGTGGTTTTGTAGATGCCTACCACCCGAAAAGCGGCTGTAATGATTTCGTTGTTTAAATCCTGAAAAGTCAATACCACCTTGGAGCGGAGCTTGACATTGAGCTTTTTTGCTAAGATTTCACCCACCAATATCGGATTGCGTTTGACGCCCTCAAAGTATTTGCCTTCTAC
>JAHDIA010000452.1:3497-5393 GCA_020631035.1 Chitinophagales bacterium
GAGTCCTGTCACCGAGTTTTCGGCTTCAGGGTTAACGCCACGAATCATAATGCCCTTGCCTGTAGCAGCCGAAGCGACCATTCCTGTTACTAATGTACGTGCCGATGTTGCCTTGATTTTCGGATTTTTGTTCAAATCTTGAGCGATCTGGTTTCCGCTCTCAATCAGCTGTGACAGTTCAAAATTGGCCTTAAACTCAGGTGAATGTACTTGAATGTGTGAGGTTTGTGTATTGACCACTGTATCCAAACGCTGCTTGTTTACGCCATTGGCAATAGAGGAGGCAAAAATGCCCGCCCAAATACCAATGGCAATGGCAGTCATGACTACCAAACTGCGCAATTTGTTTCTCCAAATATTTCTCCAAGCAACTTTGATCAACATAGGTCGTTATTTTTTAGGCAAGACTGTTTGGTTTACTTAATTTAGCGTTCTACAAATTTTTAATTTGAAAGCTTTACATTTTATAGTTTATATCATTTTAATTTTGTTTGTTGCCATTGGCTGGTATTTTGCCCACAATAGCCCTGACTTTTTCGCCGAATATTTTGTCAAGGAAGATGCTTGGGTCGAAAACCTAACGGCTGTGTTTTTGTTCATTACTTCGCTCTTGCTCTTGTTTCGTGCCTTTCGTTTTGCTTCTCTCAAAAATGGGCTTGCCTGTTTGGGTTGCCTCTTGATGGCAGCGGTCTTTTTCTTTGGAGCAGGTGAAGAAATTTCTTGGGGTCAACGCATCTTTAAAATCGAGACCTCCGAGTTTTTTAATGCCAACAATACCCAAAGAGAAATCAACATCCACAATCTCGAATTCAAGGGTATCAAACTCAACAAACTCATTTTTAGTCAACTACTCAGCATTGTCTTGTTCTTGTATTTGTTTGTTTTCAAATTTCTCTATGCTCGTATCCCTTCTATCCAAAACTTGTTTGACCGTTTTGCCATTCCCGTTCACCATTGGCATCAATCTTTGATGATTGTCTTTTTGCTCTTACTCATTGTCCTCATTCCTTCAGATCGCAAATGGGAAATGTTGGAATTTATTTTTGCCATTTTGTTTTTATTGATTGTTGCTTTTCCTTTCAATCGTTCTGTTTTTGTGAAATGATTTTTGTTTTTTTGATTTGGACGGAACGTTTGGGGTTTCGGACGATGGTGACTCCCCGCTATCCATTCCAAGCTTGTAGACATCCCGAAAATCGGGATTGTCTCTACAAGGCTTTCCATTTCTATCGGGCGTATTTGGCATGTTTTGTCCTTCGTTTTTTCGCATCATTTTTTGGCTTTTTTGTATACATACTGTGTTCCCTCTGGCAATTCGTGCAATATTTCTGCCATCTTCGCTGGGGGAACGGTCAATTTACGCAAATCCAAATTCATCCAGGCTCCTGTTACGCTTATGTGGGCACACTTGTCTCCATTCTCACTATATATTTCGTGATGCAATATCCATCTTGAGGCATCTTCTTTCATTTCTCCCTTCAATAGATTGATTAAAATGGTATCGTTTGGGTGAATTTCTCTTATGAAAGAACATTCTTCTTTGAACAAAATCGGTCCAAGGCTCAATTCTTGCATTTTGTGTGAATCAAATCCGTTTTCTGCAAAAAATCTGATTCTGATGTGTGCAGCATAATCGTAATAGGCAGAATGGCGAACGTGTCGGTTGGGATCGCATTCGGACCATCGAATTTCTATGTTTTTTTCAAATTTCTTCATTTCTGTTCTGTCGGGGCGAATTACATTCGCCCATTATATTAATGGTTTGTGTTTGGGCACCCGCAATCCCGATTTTCGGGGCTACGTGGTTCGTGTTTGGGCAAACACAATCCCGATTTTCGGGACTACGGGTTTTACGCCCGCAATGCTTCGACTACTTTTAAATTCCATATTTTGTAT
>JAHDIA010000453.1:0-3004 GCA_020631035.1 Chitinophagales bacterium
CCATTGTATTTATAGCGTTTTTTATAATTGTTTGCAAAACTTAATCGCCAGCTTCCTCTTGTATACAAATCGCCCCTCACAGCCAAATCCAAATAATCGTTGATGGCAAAGTAAAATCCACCATTTCTCAAGAAAAAACCTTGTCCTGCTGCACGACCATAAGTAGGCAGTAAAACGCCAGACCGCCTATCATCTGTCAAAGGAAAGATACCAAAGGGTATGACCAAAGGCGTAGGTACATTGTCTATAAACAATTTGGCGGGACCAGTGACTACCAATTCATCAGGGATGATTTTTACTTTTTCTGATTCAATTCTAAAGTGTGGATGTTCATGATTACAGGTAGTATAGAATGTATGCTGACCAAATAATTCATCATATTGGTTCTTGTGAACATTCTCACTTCGTATAAAACCGTCGCCTTCTTGTGTAATGAGTTGAGAAAGCTTGCCTTTTTTGGTTTTAAAGTTGTAGGTTATTTCATCAGCACCAAATTCATCAGTGCCATCTTTGTAAAAAGGTTTGCCATATAAGTTTCCAAGTGAATCTTTAGCACTCAGAGCCTGAACAGATTGAGTAGTGTAATTGAAAACAATGATGGCTGCGGTCAGAGTTGTTTGTTCATATTGAACCTCAGCATTGCCATATAAGTATATCTTTTCACCAACAATATCGTATATCATAGAGTCACGAGCCTTGTATTTTACCTCTTCATCTATGCCTTCATCTACTTGAATAATTGGAGGGAATTGATTGGCATTGTTGGGGGCAAGACTGTCTTGGGTCAAAGAATCATTCTTGATTAGTAGGCTGTCCAGAGTCAAAGAATCATTTTGATTCAATACACTATCAAGGGCTATATTGAGGCTATCAGAAACAACTTCACTAGAATCAGTTCTTGACAAAATGCCTTCCTGTTGGGCTTGTCCCCAAAAAGACAAGCCACAAGTTAAACAAATTATATATGTCAAAAGTCTGATTTTCAAATTAATTATCAAATGAGTTCGTTAATTTTGTATCTTAACTAGGACGAATCTTTTTATAAAAAAGGTTGTTTATTTAAATTTTTTTTTAATCTTTTTAAGATTCTTCCTAAAATTGTTGCAAGAAAAGAAATTATGCTGTGAAAAAGCAATATCTATTTTTATTTATTATTACTTGTTTCTTTTTATTGGGTTTTTCTACCTTAGATGGAGGGAAATCACCCAAATCGATCTATTCCATTTCCAAAGTTGTCATAGATGCAGGACATGGAGGGAAAGATCCTGGTTGTAATGGAAAACATTCTAGAGAAAAAGAAATTACCCTTGCTGTAGCCCTCAAATTGGGTAAATACATCCAAGATAATATCCCTGATGTAGAGGTGATTTATACTCGTACAACTGATGTTTTTGTTGAACTTAATGACCGAGCGGAAATCGCCAATAAAAATGATGCGGATTTATTTATCTCTATTCATTGCAATGCTCACTCCAGTACCTCTATAAAAGGGACAGAAACTTATGTGATGGGTTTAGGCAAAAGCAAACAAAATTTGGAGGTTGCCAAAAGAGAAAATGAGGTGATTCTTCTAGAAGATGACTATTTGACTACCTATGATGGTTTTGATCCCAATTCTCCAGAAACCCAAATCATCTTCAACTTGTATCAAAATGCCTATCTTGAACAGAGTATTCTCTTTGCCAATATGGTCGAAAAACAGTTCAAGGAAAGGGCAAAACGTTCGAGTAGGGGGGTCAAACAGGCAAATTTTGTGGTGTTGTACAAAACTGCTATGCCAAGTGTATTGGTTGAGTCTGGTTTCTTGACACACAGAAGTGAAGAACAATACCTCTTATCCGATGAAGGTCAATCAGTTATTGCATCGGCTATGTACCGTGCCTTTAAGGAATTCAAAGCTCAGGTAGAAAATGAAGGATTGCCCGAAAAAGTTGTCTATGAATCTCCTCAACCTCTAGAGTTTGAGCCAGAAGAGGAAACAACAGAAGTTGTTGACGAAAGTTATAGAGAGCCTGAAATGCGTGTGGTGCCCATTTCCAACAATTCAGACGAAATTTACATAGAAGAAGAAACGACTAAAGCTGGTACAAGCTATCGTGTACAGTTGTACAGTGCCAAGGACAATTTTGATGTCAGCAATGTTTCCTATGAACACATAGAAGCTATCGAAATTGAAAAAAATCATTTGGGTGAAAAATATTATCTAGCAAATGAGGAGTTCAATAGCAAGTCATCGGCTGCAGAAAAGGTTGTATTGCTCAAGAAATCAGGATTTCCTTATGCAAAGGTCATCAAATATGAAAACAACGAACGTTCAACAGAGTTTTAAATTTATTAATTTCCGTTCTTAATTACTATACTCAGTGTTAAAAGTAGGTATTACAGGTGGGATTGGTAGTGGCAAGTCCTTTGTAGCAAAAATATTTGCCACAATGGGTATTCCCGTATACAACTCAGATATTCGAGCCAAGGAGCTAATGCATAGCAATCTCGAACTCAAACAAGGCATCATCGAGCTTTTTGGTGAAGAAGCCTATGTCAATGACAAACTCAATCGTCCATATATTGCCAAAATTGTTTTTGGAGACAAAGCGATCTTGCAGAAACTCAACAATTTGGTCCATCCTGCTGTCGCCATTGATACCTACCAATGGTTTCAAGCACAAGCCCACCAGCCCTATGCGCTCAAAGAAGCGGCTTTGATATTTGAAACCAACACCCATACATTGCTTGATAAAATCATTTGTGTTACCGCTCCCGATGAATTGCGTATCCAAAGAGTCATCGAGCGAGACAATACCGACGAAGCTGCCGTCAAAAGCCGTATGAACAAGCAAATACCCCAATCAGAAAAGGCAGAACGTTCCGATTTTGTCATCAATAATGACCAGGTAGAGGCATTGTTGCCACAGATTAATCGTGTTCATTTGGCGTTGATTGGTTGATTGGTTGGTTGATTGTGTAATTGTGTGATTGATTGGTTGATTGTGTAATTGTGTGATTG
>JAHDIA010000453.1:3104-5374 GCA_020631035.1 Chitinophagales bacterium
GGAAGAACCACCATAGAAACGAATAGCGGGGAGACACCCACAAACGGAAGCCCAAAGCGTTCCGTTCAAAAATTTTTAATCATTGATTATTGGGGAAATCATTCTAATTCTTGGGCAAATGATTATTCGCCTAGATGGCTTCTCTGGCTTGACCTGCCAAAAATTCAATTGCCTTTTCTGGTTTGAGGTATTTACTCGCTTGAAGGTAATGTTTTTGGGTTTTGTGGACATAAATGTAAGAGCCGCCCTTAATGATATCAATAACAGGCTTGCTTTCTTCGAGTGTAAGAGTCAAACACCCCCAGCTACGTCCCAAACGACCATGTTTGGTAATGAAATCTTGGCTTACATAATCGGCTCCATGTACCACGATTGCCCGAGACCGAGCTTTGTGGTTGAATCCAGGTTCCAATCCATCCAAACGGAGCGAATAACCATATTTGCCACCATAGGTCTCCGCTGTTTTATAAAAACCCAAGCTGCTTTGATGAGATTGTGGGCGATTGGAAAAGTCTGTAGCATATTTCCAACCCGTTTCTTGTCCGTGGGCGACCAATAAATGTTTGAGTAATTTGGTTTGCTGTAGGTCGAGAACATACATGCGCTTATGTGTAGAGGGCTGGTCATAGTCAACAATAGAGAAAATATGGGACTTTTTGAGTGTATACTTTTTTTGAAGGTTGTAGTAGCCAACCATAGCCGTTCGGAACACCTCAAAGGATAGTTTTTTTTGTTCCAATTGGCAAGATTGGTAAATTTCTTGAATGTGGTAATCTAGCTTTTCCTCTGCTGTTGGCTGATGGGGAATGTCTTTGTCAACTTGTAAGCATTCCAAAACTGGAACCAAAGATGCATCTGCTGTCCATAAATTATGTTGAGTATTACTATTGTAGTATTTGTATGAGCAAGCAAGCCCCAAAACCCCTAAAATGAGCGGTTTAATTGATATATTTTTAAACATTACTTTCCATTTCTTGTGTAGTACGCACAATTAATTACGCCCGAAATTAAGAAATGTTGTTGAAAGACAGGAGTATACAAAGTTAAATTTTGAGAAATGACAGAAACATATTATTTTCAAATATGGATTACAAAACAATTGGAAAGATATTTGCCATAGATGCTGCCATTTTGTGCATAATTGCCTTTGTTTTTTTTAGAAATACTTCGTCGGTTTTTTATTTGCTTCTGGGACTGGCTCTGGCGTCAAGTGCCATTGGTTTTTATTTATCTCGAAAGCAGTAGGCAAGTGTTGATAAAAAAGTTGAGAAAAACAGAGCGAAATGCTTGAAAAACAAGAATGTGGAACAATTTTAGCTGCTAAAGTTATGAACTTCACAGAAATTTGAAAGATGAAACTATACAACTCCCTTTTTATTTTGAGTGCCTTTTTATTGTTGGCAATGGGGCAAGTCAATGTCTGGGCAACAATCCATACCGTTGAAGTCAGTAATGCAGGATTTACGCCTAGCAATTTGACCATCGAATTGAGAGACACTGTACGTTTTGTTTGGCTCGAAGGCAATCATGCGGTTGTATCGGGTGTAGATGGAATGAATGATGAAATCTTTACAGCAGTTCCTGTCAATGAAACCCTTTCTGAAAGCGATTTGGTTTTGGGCAAGCCTGGGACGTATCCCTATTTTGATGCATTCAATGCCGACTTAACAGGAAGCATTACGGTTGAAGCGGTCAATCCCGATCCTTGTAGCGAGCTCTTTTTTAGTGAGTACATTGAAGGAAGCAGTTTCAACAAAGCCATCGAATTGTACAATCCCACCGAATCCGATATTGATTTGAGCAATTATACCATCAGACGCTACAATAATGGAGGAACGGATGTTTCTTTTGAAGGAATCTTATCGGGAACCATTGCTGCTGGTAGCGTTTTTGTCATAGCACATCCCAATTCAGTGGAGGAACTGACCAATCAAGCGGATCTTATTTGGGAAAACATAGTCTTGTTCAATGGAGACGATGCCTTGGAACTGTACAGTGGTCCATTCTTGGTCGATGTGTTTGGTCGAGTGGGGGAATTGCCACCTAATGGTTCTTGGCAGATTGGAACAGATACCACCCAAACCACCGAAGACCATACCATTGTCCGAAAAGCCAATGTAGAACATGGGCAATTGGATTGGAGTGTTGGTGTAGACGAATGGGAGGTATTTCCCAAAGATGACTTTGGGCAGCTTCGAGCGCACCAGAGCGACAATTGCTTTAGCTCTACAGTCAGTACCTGTGATTTGATGTTTTTCTCTGAATATGTC
>JAHDIA010000454.1:0-1369 GCA_020631035.1 Chitinophagales bacterium
TCATACAGAGAGGAAGCAAAAAAACAAATAGACGATGTATCACTCAAAACAAAAACAATCCGCAATATTATTTAAACGAAATTTGGAAACGAAAAAAACAATTGGCCAGAACCGACCAATACCGAGGTGGATTCGATGCCCAATATGCCCAAAACATTCCTCTCGAATCAAAATACATCAGAAACGAAAATACATACACCATTGAATTTACCAACTTCATACCTCCCTTAAAAATCACTGAACACAATGAAGAAAACATAGACATTTTATCCCAAAACAACAACGTCATTGTTGTAGAGATTTCGCAGGGAAATACTGGCCATATTCAAATCGAAGACGAACTCGGCCGTATCCACTTATGTAAAATCAACAACAATACCCAAGCCATTAAGGGAAATTTAAATTTTGATGCGGACAATCAAAAATTGTTTTTTTCCAATTTGACAGGAGGCTCCCCCCCCTACCACATTCAATTGAGAAACGAAGAATACCAGTCCAAACAAATCAATATTGGCAAAACTCAAAATGCCGAAATACATTTAAACAAATTGGGCAATACACCCAACGGACTATACCAAGTATTTTTGACCGATGCCAATAAACAAGAACAATACAATTTTGACCAACAAAACATCCAAGTCAAAACTCAAAAAATAGCTGCCGATAATAAATTTAGTATTTGGTTGGTGGGTGGTGTTCTCTTGGGTATTTTGGGGCTACTCTCATTGGTTGGCTGGCAAAACCGAAAAAGCAGACAACGACAAGAAGAAGTTGCCAAACGCATTCAAGAAAAACAAAACGAAACCAATTCGGTCAAAATCATCAAGAAAAAAGAAAACAAGGCACTTCCACTTATTCAAAAAACAGTGGTCAAAAATCCCAATCAATTTTATCCAATTAATTTGACCAAAACCTGGAAAGATACGCTTGTCAAAAAATTGTATTTGCACCACGATGCCGTTCTCGATTTAGATAGCTTTATCCGAAATCAGACCAACCAAAAAATGCAAGAAGAAACCGACGTTCCCGAAATTGGCGGTTTCCTATTGGGTTCTTACCAAAAACACGAAGACCACAATGATGTTTGGATCGAAAAATTTGTTCCCATCACCCCCAAAGAAAACGGAGTATACAGCATCGAATTTGGCTCTCAAGCTTGGGCAGAATTGGCAGACATTCAAGAAGAAAACAAAAATTTAAATTTGATTGGTTGGTTCCACACCCATCCAGGACACGGCCTCTTTTTGTCTCGTCCTGACCTCAAAATACAAAATGGATTTTTTAAAGAAGATTTCCAAATTGCAATGGAAGTCGATCCACTAACAGACGATATGGACACCAGCTTTTTTACCCGCAACAGCACAGGAGA
>JAHDIA010000454.1:1379-4592 GCA_020631035.1 Chitinophagales bacterium
TGGACCGACATTGACAAATGGTCCCGTACTTACCAACGCAAAAAAGAAGTCAGCAATGGTTAATTGGGTTCTTTAACAATTTTTGGAGAGTGATTCTTGAACAAATAGAAGGGAGCCAAAGGCGACTGGATAGCTTGTTTAAGAATTAGCTCTCTTTGCAAAAATTGTCAAAGAATGATTAATTGAACACAATGAAAATCAAAAAAAACAGCAAAAACAACAAGCCACAAAATACCCATCAAAAATCTTTACAACAAATCGAAAACAACAAAGCATATATTGAAATTGATCTAACAAAAATTTATTCAGACACTTGCATTCTTTCAATTTACATTCATCGCTCTTGTATTTTTTCGATTTTAGATTGGGTATTGGAACACAAATCAATGGAGCCTGTTCCCGAAATTGGCGGCTTTGTGTTGGGTAATTTCTTTGAGGTTAATAAAAATGTTTATCAAGTGAGCCTTGAGCGTTTTGTGCCTTCCAAAAATGTTGCCTACCACAGCCCTGTAAAATTAGAATTTGGTTCGCAGTCGCTCATTGATTTGTATGAAGAAAAACAACGGCATCCCGACTTAGAGCTGATCGCTTGGTTTCACACCCACCCTGGTCATACGCCCTATTTGTCGGAACAAGATTTAAGCATTCACAACAATTTTTTTAATAAAAAATACCAACTGGCAATCGTTCTCGATTCTTTAACCGAATACTATGAAACCGTTTTTATCAGCCGAAAAAAAGATCATTCATTGAACAACTATTTAGATTCAACAAAATGGATTGCTTGGAAAAAAATATTGGAATAATTTTTATTGAACGGAACGCTCGGACTTCGGACGATGGTGTGTCCCAGCTATTCGCTGCTATGGCGATGGGAAAAAATATGGCTTCACTGCCACGCCAGTACAGACAAAGCATACCTTGTCTATACGAATCACGCACATGCATCGCCATATCCGCTACTATCTGGCGTATTTTCGTTTCTCTATGCCCTTCGTGGCTCCTTGCATCCATCCGCTTCACGCCAACGCAATAATTTAAAAATCTATGGTAAAAATAAATATGATGCAATTAAATAAAATACTTCAAAAATTGGTGATTTTCACTTTCTTACTAGGCTTTTCACTCGCAAATGTATTGAGCCAAGACATTGCAATGCCTCCCATCAAAATAGAATCCATACAAGCCAACGAACTCAAAAAAACAATTGATTTATCTTTTAGCATAAACAATGGCGGCCATTCTTTTTCTGTCAATGCGCCCGATTTGGTCATCACCGAAACCCACAAAGGCAATAATAAAATCGCCAATATAGAACTCATAAAGGCCGATCATCGAGAGCAAAAATTTTTATTTTTAATTGACAAAAATGGAAACAAAGAATACATAGAACCCATTTTGAGTGCCATCAAAAAATCTGTTTCATCCAATCGTTTACCCCAAAGCGCACATCAAAAAGCTCTTTACTACGAAACCCCCTCAGACATCGTCTCTCTCATAAACGACAACAAATCAACTACACAAAGCATTGTATTTTTGTTTGTCGATAAAGAAGGTGCGCTGGCAAAAAAGAATTTAAAAGAAAGCAGTCAACTACAACTAGAAAACACCATCAAAAAATGGGGCGACAACATACATCTATTTCCCCTATTCATTGCCGAATCAGCCAATGAAGATTTTTTAGCAAAACTGGTTGAATGGACGCCCAGTCAAAAAGATCAATTCAAAATTATTCCGCCCTCCTCTATCAGTTTACAAAACAATTTAAAAGATTTTCAAAAAATCTTTTTCGATCATTATTTGGTAGAACTCACTCCCCCCAATCCCATCTACCAAGGCAAAAACAGAACACTCTCAATTCATTGGAAAAAAGATCCCAAGGTTAAAGATGTTATAAGCTACGGTCAAGACTGGGCAACGAGTAACAATGAATTAAGTTTAAGAAAAGTCCCACCACCCAATATTCACAGTTGGCTTAATTGGTGGTTTATTGGGGCAATATTGGTCAGTGCCATACTCGCCTTTTTTAGCATTTTGATTCCACTCATCAAACAATACAATTTTAAACAAAAATACGTCAGCCCCTACGCCAAAGTAAAACCTCAAGGAATCATCAAAAGAGATCCTTTTACGGGCGACCCATTTGAGGACGACGATTTGGTGGTCACCAAATGCGAACATATGACTTCCCTATCGAGTTGGGAATACAACAAAAACCAATGTTTGTATTATCCAGATTCGTGCAATAGTGGTGTGGCCAATTTGGACAGTAGCAAATTTTTCTCCCAAGAAGGCATCAACAAATATTTAAATTGGTTGTGGTTTGGAGCTTTGGGCGGCTTCATCGCTTGGACCCTCATTGCCCTATTAAAAAATTTAGATTTAAGTTTTGTAGACAGTCTATCTGCTTGGATTTTGAACCTTTTTGATTTAGGCAACAACAAACTTAGTGCTTTTGGTAACGAATGGCTCACCGCCCTTAGCCTCGGTTTCGGTTTGACTTTTGCTTTGGCATTGGTTGAAGAACGGGGCCAAAGTAGCCAACTGTCTTGGTTGCGCATCTTGCTCAAATCTTTGGTGGGTTCATTGCTCGCTTTTGTTGCTTTTGTCGCTGCTTACATTTTGCTCAAAAAATTCACTTTAACCCCCTTTGTAGGTGGACTAAGTTCTTGGGTTTTGCTGGGTATATTTTTAGGGAGTATTTTGTCTTTTAAATCAAGTGTTGAATTAAAACGGGGCGTTTTTGGGGGAATTTTGGCAGGTATTATGGCCTTTTCACTTCACTATTTCTTATCCGATTATTGGGACAGTTCCGAGCTTAGACGAATGTTTAGTTTTTTGTTGTTTGGTGGAGTAATGGGCTTTATTTTGGTATCCATCATCAAAGGCCTAGAAGACTTTGAATTGGAATACATCGCTCCAGAAAAATTTAGACGAATCAATCCAATCAGTAAATGGCTCAAAGCGGGCATTGATGTATTCATTGGCTCAGATGCTTCTTGTTATGTATTTGTCAAATGGAGTGACCCAAATGTTCAACCCAAACACGCCAAACTGACTTTTGATGGCAATCACGTTTACCTAGAAGCTCTAGCAGAAACCTGGCTCAACAATCGCATTCTTCCACTCTACAGCAAAACGCCACTCAAAGACAAAGACATCATCAAATTTGGGGAAACGGGTATCACCCGCTTACAATTTAGAGAAAAACGC
>JAHDIA010000454.1:4602-5373 GCA_020631035.1 Chitinophagales bacterium
ATGTTGCGCCTATACGCAAAGCACAGGTACAAAGCGTTCCGCCCCAAATCAAAATTAAAAAGAAATGAAAAAACCGATTGTTTGTACTTTCTTTCTGTTCTTTTTTGCCTTACTACTCAATGCCCAAACATTGACGGTGAGTGAGCCAAAGGTTTGCAAGCCTTTTGGAACAAATGACTTTTTACCTTTTGAAATCACTTTACCCCCTTTACCCAATCAAGTAGATTCTGTTGTATTTAATTTTGAATTTAATAGTGTAAGTAATGAGATTATCTTGTACAAATTTTCTCATTTACCATCTCTTTCAGATACACTCCCTATTTCCCACAACATTCCATTTGATAGCATCTTCAATATTGCCCAAAATGATTCTAATATATTTACTACAAAAATCAATTTATTTATAGCTGGAATTCCCTACCAAACCTTCCTAGCAGACACGGGGAGAATTCAATTTTTAGATGCACCTCAATTTTCAATTATCACCACTCCTCCCAATGCTATTTTTTGTCAAAATGAATCCATTCTTTTACAAGGAAGTGGGAACGCAACCTATATTTACAATTGGTTCAACACACAAGGCGACAGCCTACAATACAATACATCGGCTTTTAACTTTATTCTTGAGCAAGACACCAGTCTAAAAGTTGTTGCCATAGATCTTACAACACAATGTACAAAAGATAGTGTTCTACATTTTTTCATTCAAGAATCTGCCAATTTAATCCTTCCCCAAGATACCAGTATATGTTTGGGCGACACTTTAAATTT
>JAHDIA010000455.1 GCA_020631035.1 Chitinophagales bacterium
ATAGAACAAAAATCTACTACCCAAAATACATATTTACTTATTTTACACAGTACTAGATTTCCTCACAAGCTAAAAATAGCCTTTGAGTTTGTTCTGTGCCGTATACTTTCCCGATTTGATGTTGTGAAAAAACTCAATAAAGGCATCATTGAACAAATCCTTTGCATCCTCTGCAGTGCCACTATTTTTCTGGACATAGCGTGTCACCTCAGGCATCAATTGCTTGTAAAAATGCGCTGTAATGTTTCGGTCATTCGCCAAAATTCCTTTGATGATGTCTTCTTCAGTTAAATTGTTTATTAACATATACCCAAATTCCAAAAAGGTGACACAAGCCTATGATTTTCCACCTCCAAAAGATACGGAATAAAATGAAGAATATGAATATTATGTGATTTTTTGTGGAGAAAGGACGTTTTAAAAGGAAAATGACAATTATTATAACTTTCTATCAATTCAATGCGACCCAACATTCTCTCCTACGCCCGATGGAAACGGTACCTAGCACCGAAGCAAGTGTGTGAAGTAGGGAGTACCGACGGCTGACGATAGGAAGACTAGGAACGACCTTACTGAACCGCTTGGTGAGGTGCTAAGTACAAGTGGACAGCGGGGAGTAATGGTGGTTCGGAGGACTGAACGTTCCGTACAAAAAAAGAGGACATTTTTGTTAAGCAAAATGCCTACAAAAATGTCCTCTTTAAATTTATTCAATCATTATTTAAATTTAACAACGAATCGCCCCAGGTGTAAAATCAGGATCAATCTCATGACAGCATTCGTCCTGATTGTTGCCACAACCCTCGCAGCCTGTATTGGTGTTTGTAGTAGTCGTGGTCGTAGTGTCGGTATCACTGACGTCTTTTTGGGGAGCATCAAACTCAATGATTTGACCTGAGCCTGCGTTTTGATAGTTGACCGAATGTACCAGGGTGCTCTCTTTTAAAAGATTTATTTCGTCGCCTCTGTTTGCCAGTTTGATGGCGTGATTGTTGGGCAAATTAACCCGTAAAGTCGCTCCTTTTTGTAAGATGCCTTCTAGCTCAAAAGTTCCTCCTTGCTTATCTTTCAATTTGTAGCCCGAAAGTGGCAAACTATCCTTTCCGCCATTGCTCACTTCTATCCATTCATTGCCCGCATCGGGTCCCGCAGGATTGGGTAAGCTAGCACTGATGTACAATCCATCTACCTCTTCTTGTCCATTTCCATTATCTGTATCTGCGGACTTGCCAATCATACCATCCGTCACCTCATACAACCACTCATTGTAAACAGCAATTCGGGTATAAATTCCACCATCTCCACAATTGTGTATTGACGAATGTGCAGCTCTTGAGGTCAAGCCTGCCACCTTTTTCTCACCACTGCTTGTAATGATGTAAGCAGGTCCTCCACTGTCTCCATTGCAAGTATCTTGTCCTGAACCTACATTCCCCCCATGAAATTCGTAATTGATGTCGAACCCATGTTCTTGTTGCCCTATCAATGTATCCTCCTCACTGCTGTAAACCGATAGATTGACATTGGTCTTTCGTTTGGTTCCAAAACCCGTCAATCCGTCAGGTGAATCAGAACCAAAACCAACCAAAACGAGCGAGTCATCTACCGCAATCTCTTCTTCTGTCGCAATGGGAACAGGCTGAACGCTTGCATCCTCTGCTAAAATCAATACCGCAATGTCGTGCCAAGGAGTTTGAAAATCCGAATATTCGGGATGTACAATGACCCTCTGTACGTCTATGATTTCTGCATTGTTGGTGTCAATGATTTGACGTGCCCTCAACAATACTTTGGTGATTGAATCTGCACAGTGGGCTGCGGTCAACACCACCCTTGGATGTACCAAAACACCTGTACAAAAATACCCTTGCTGGTAGCCTATAGCGGCACATTCTGGATATTCATTGGGTGTAACAATCTGTCCTCCTACTATTCGGAACATTTGCGCACGCAATCTTTCAAGAGAACGTTTTTCAAATTGTCCGTTGTTGTTTTCAATCAAAGTTTCAATAATCTCACAAAGTGCCGTCGTTTGGGATTTCAAGGATACAATCTCTTTTGTCAAATCTGTCGAACACTTGCCTCCACACCCACAATCGTTGCTTTTTTCGACCATCTTTTTGCTTGCCACGACCTCTGTAACCAATGCTAAATCTGTAGCCTGTCCCGATACATATTTGCGGTAGGCTCGAATGCCCTTTGCCCGTCTCTTATCACCCGAAAAAACAATATCATCCGCTCCATCAATGCGAATGGCGGGCATCAACGAACGGTCTCTAAAGCGAACTTGTTGCCAATCGAACTCGTCCACGTCCTTAATGGCTCCAAAATTCAGTCCTGTATAAGCTTCAATCTCTGCGATACTTACATGATAAGGGGTCAAATCCTCCAAGGCACGCCTTCCAGTTTTTCTCCAATTTTCATTTTGTTTCATCAAAAAAGCCACTGCCGCCAAGTCCTCTCCTTCAGCCGTTGGATCTCTCAATACCACAATTTTCCAAAAAGCAGAAGGAATGGTATAGCCTCTCGGAGTTTGCTCGTCTAGCTCTGTATAAATCGGTCCAGTAAAGACACACAGTCTACTGGCAAAAGGTCCTGCTTTGCTCAATATCCAATCTTCCAAGCCCAACCATCGGCTGTTGCTCTGATTAAAATCTCTGTGTTGCAAAGCGGCATTCGGATAATAATAAGTAGAGTCGCTGGCATCTTGTGCTCTTTGTCGGTCGCCCCAAACCACCGCATCCCTTCGAACCAAATGCCCTCTATCCCAAGGATTGGAATGGTAGGCGTCATTGTCTGTTTGGTAAGCCGCCTCAATGCGACGGTCGACGTCCCATCTACTGCCATCCGCTCTATTCTTTTGGCTATAATCAATATTGTGTGCTGTATACAATGCAGCCTTTCGATCTTGGTGCATCACCAAAGAGTAATGGATATAATCAAGCACCTCTCCACTGTTGACCAACTTGCCATTGCAACAAGTTTTTGGGAGCGGCACCTGAAAACCACCCCCTAAAAAATCAGGATCATAGGGAATGACATAAGGTAATCTTGCCATAATATTAGGTTTTTAGGTTAAAAACACTGGTTCTACCACCATACAATATAAGCAATCAAAGGACAAACGCCCATTTTATTCTTATATACCATTTCCAGCAAAAATGTTACCATTCCCAAATAAAGCCCAATTCCCCAATCAACTCAATTACACAAAACAAGAGTCACATACAATTATTTATTCCTCCAACACCTCAACCCGATATGCCATAAATGAATCCAAATCAATAAATTGTTCATCAATATTACTCAATGTCACCTTCCCTTTATTTTCCAAATATCCCCCAAACAAACTCAGCCCCTCACTATAGGTATCTGTCCCGTCAATTGCCAAATAACCATTGGGGGTAATTGTCAAAACTGCTCCTGCATATAGTTCAACCGCTGCAACCTCCACACCATTTGCAATGACTGGCTGTGCATTGTGTCCATTGTTCGCAGACTTGATGACTACTACTGACAATTCACCAGGGACTCTTTGAGGGGACCAATTTTGGGCAGTATTCCAATCATTTGCCCTACCAGGCGTTCCACCAATCCAAGTTGCAATTTCCTGAGCATTTAGAGCAACAGTAGACATTGCCCATAGCATTACTAAAAGCATGATGTTTTTCATTCTAGTAAATTTTTTATAATTGTTATGATGCTTATACAGTTTCAACCTTTAAACATTTTCACTACCACAAACGGTAATCATTTTCATTCTATTGTTGTATCTGCAATGTAAATATATTTTGTAGAGCACCTTCCTATTGGAATTCGTTGCCTAGTCAATTAAAAATTTTGTGTTTAAATGAATGAAGAGCATATTTGGAGAAACTTCAAAGGTATAAAAATGAGGGCGTATCCCTTCGGGTCGGGCTATCCACTTGTACGCACCCTTGTTCGAGCCTGTGTAGCATGGTCGGAGCTAGTCTTCCTGCCGTCAGCCATCGCTCCTCTCTGCTACACTAGTCTCGTCCTACGGGAGGGTACCGTTTTTATCCCTTACGCTTATTGTTGATGTTTTCAATTGTTAAAAGAATAAATAAGGGACTGACCTAACTAGATTATCAGTCCCTTTTATAGCTACGGGAATAACTATTTAGAAAATGCAATTTTTTAACATTGTTCAAATGTATAAAAGCTTGTTTGGACTTGCTATGTAGAAAAGATTACATTTTTTTAGTATTATAGGGCTACAAGCATTACTTTAATAGCAATAAACACCTGATTATCAAATCTATAACAATGTATAAAAACAATCCAAACACCAACAAAAAGTTATTAGAATTAATACACTTTGAGCAAAAAAAAAGAGAAGACATTCACAAACAAGGCATCAGAAACATAGAGCCCAATTTATTGAATATTTCTAATGCAATAGATGAATATTTTCTATTAAACAAGCTCAAATTGTATTGTGAGTACTTGAGCTATCAAAAAATAGTTACCAATCAGGTACTACCCTATGACACGAAGAGCTTTCTACTACTAGAAGCAGTCTTACAAGCCATTCAATATCATTACTTACCTCATAAGCCTTTGTTTCAAGTTTTTTGGACCATTAAAGAGTTCTATGAGCAATTTGATCTTAAAAAGAAAGCAAGCTTTGACACCATACTTGAGGATATTAAGCAATTGAGTTCAGATCTATCTTTGGAAGAAACATTGGAGGTATTTTCCTATTTGAGCAATTTTTGTATACAGAAAATCAATAGAGGTAGCACAGTTTACCGAGAACAATTATTAAACATTAATTGTACAATGATCTCAACTTTGTATTCTTTAGAAGGGAGTAGAGCATTGCCTGCGGGGCTATTTAAAAACATTGTCATAAATGCTTTAGGAGTTAAAGATAGTTTAGTCTACAATAAGATATACTTGGAAGGTCTTAAACCTACTGATCAATTAAGTGGATTTAAAAACCATATTGAGTGGACAGAAAAATTTATTACTGTTTATGTCAAATCTTTAACAAGCAATCACCAAATTGTATATGGTCCCTATTGTCTAGCACTATTAGCGTTTGAAAAAAAGGACTTCGAAGATGCACATACATTATTGAAACAACTCAAAGGGAAACGAGGATTATTCATTAACTTAAATATAAAATCATTATTGATAATGACGGAGCTTGAACGTTTACAAATTCCCAAAACTAGAGCAGAGGCTTTCGATGAATTAGACAAAGGCTTTGAATCTTATAGGAGTCAAATTGGATATACAAAACGTCAAAAACAAATAAGCTATCAGATAGAGTTGCATTTTAACTTTTATCAATTTAGTAAAAAGCTGTTTGGTCTTTCTTGTAAAAAACTAGG
>JAHDIA010000456.1:0-1860 GCA_020631035.1 Chitinophagales bacterium
AAATCTATTAGATTGTAAAAACAATTCATTTATATGCTTACTATTTTTTAACAGTTTTTTCATTTCTAAAAAAGCTAAATTCAATTCATTATTTCTTATTAATCTGGTTATATTTTCTTTTAACTGTTTGCCTGTCATATTCTAATTTCTTTGTTTTTTTTACGCACAACTTACTTATACACACACTTTTTCAATCGGCTTATAGACGTTTTTGTGTCTAAAGTGTGTGATACAGCCGCCACCTTTGCAAACAAAGACATCCAAGCTAACTTCCCGCCTGTGGTTTGCTCCCCCTATTCAGATGTTTCATCCTCTCTTGCGAATCCAACTCAAGTTCTTGTGCTTCTTTTTGTTCCCAATCAGAAATAGGGTTCAAATGTGAATCTCTCCTAGAATGAAGAGACAACCATTTGATTGGTATTTGATGAAAATCCTGCATTTGTGAGGATGACTCGAATTTATTTGGATCTATTATTTGATGGGAAGTAAGATCACTGATGATGTTGAGGGCAGCATAGGCATTTTGACCAAGTTCGTTGGAGTATTGAGGGATGAGTTTATTAATACCAGTGTTTTGATAGAAGAGAGGATGGCTGTCCACTTCAAAAAAGAGCTGGTCTAATTGCTGTTCTGCCTGTTCAAAAATGCTTTCGTTCATTAATGGCATAGCTGGTGTTTTAATTGATAGAATTGTACAGTAAAACTTTAGGTTTACTAAAGAATGTATGTGTTGTTTTTAATTACCTACAATGATTTTATATGTACATCTCTCTGTCTCTCATACCAAATATAAACATTTTTATTAAATATGCAACATTTTTTGTGAAAAAACGTAGGGGCGAAGCTCAAAAACAGTCTAAACTAGCCCCGATAGAAGCGAATACCCCGAATGTAGGGGCTGGTCTTGCGCCTGCCCTGAAATGAGGAGTAGCAGCGGATAGCGGGCAAACGAGTGGCGACGAAGTGACCAACATTTGCTCCAAATTTTAAACTTCATCGTTTCAAACATTGAATTTGTTCTTAAACCAATTTATGATGCAATCAAATCTGTTTTTGTCAAGTTTGTGGACGCCTTTGAATTCTTGGTGGCTAATCCAGTTTTTTTCTTTTGAATCTTCAAATAGAGGTTTTAGTGATAGGTAAATCTCTTTGGCGTCTTGAGCGTATTTGTCATCGTCTGTACTGATAATTAATAGTTCTCTGGGATAAATTAGTTTTAGCAAATCGTTAATATCGTATTGAGTTGTAAAGTGGGGTATGACTTCTGCCATTTCTATACCAGTTCCATTTTTAAATTTATTTTTATAGCTACAAACCGCCCCACTAGAGCAACTGTATTTGATTCGATCATCAAATGGGCTATGAAAGATAACCGTATTGCCGCCATATGAATGTCCTAGTATTCCAATCTTGTCTTTGTGAATGCCTTCTTGCTGTTCCAATATGCTTATGGCTATGGAGGAATCTTCAATTACTTTTTTCATTAGTGTGGAGCCATTCAGTATACGGTGGCACATTTCATTGTAGTGTTGTAGCCAATCGTTTTCTAGATTAGGGTCAGGCTGTATGCCTTTGGCATTTGTTCTTCGATCTTCAAAACAAATAGAGTCGGGAGCTAAGGCGATGATTCCTTCTTTGGCCAATTGTGGACAAAAGAATTGAAATTGATCACCAGCGATTCCAGCGACTTCGCTTTTGCCTAGATGTCTTTCGCCATTGTGTTGGTGGTGTACCAATACGGCACCCTTCACTTCCTGAGAAGGAATGAACAAATAAGCTCTTATTTCATCGTTTTCAGTACCATTGTATTTAATTAAATGCCTATGGAATGCATCAAATTTATCAGACTGGATTATTTCA
>JAHDIA010000456.1:1870-5356 GCA_020631035.1 Chitinophagales bacterium
GTGAATGTTTATTTCTAAGAAGCATTGTATTTTTTCTCTAGACATTTTTTCTGATTAAGGATATTTATTTTTAATTTTATTGGTTTGCTATAGGTATTGGTCCACTTTATAATTATCAAAAAAGTCCTTTCTTTGCATCAATTAATTTGTCACCATCAAAAAATAGGTAACGGTAGGTTTCACTTTCCTTTGGCAGTGGCTGACCATTCAATAATTCTCCTTCAAATTTATTCTTTAATTTATTTATAGAGTATTCATTATAATAGTTATGGTTGGCAGTTAATATAGGAAAGTCAATGGTATTCTGGGCATTCATTATTTTCATATCATAGTATTCTGCGACAACATATAAATTGTATCCTTTTTTACTACAAAAATCTTGACAGGCAGATAATAGTACACAATATTCACTATCGCAACGGGGAGCCCAATCGTAAACAAGTGAGGTGTCATTTTGTGATAAACATTCTAAAAGTTGATTGCCAGATACGCCATATATTTTATAATCTTGATTTAATTCACAAATACTTTGCTTGGCATTAAGTAGTATGACATTTGTTTTTTCTTCAGTAGTCAAGTCCTTATAGCCATTGTAAAGCCCAATGACTTTGATTGTACATCCTAGATATGAAAAAAATAACATGACAGTTAGAATGTATAATAGTGTTTGTTTTCCCATCATATAGGTTTTTAGATGTTTAATGATTCTTAGATTGATTATAATCCTTTGATAAGTTAAAGATAATGTTTGAAAATCAGAAATTATCAGAGGGTTTTAGTATACCATTAATAAAACTTCCCCGCCTCACATTTATTGGCATCCCAATGCTTGCTAAGAAATTCTGAAAATATTTGATTGTTGTTTAAATTTTCGCTTGGGTTACATTTGCCACCATAGGCGTACTCACTCTTACACCCAAGCCTGGTGGATCCTCTTAGGGCGTATTTGGTATCCTCTTCGTACAATATTATTTTCATTACTCCTGGGTCCATTCCACCCCTGCAAATAGAGACATAGGGCATACTGATTTCGGTAATCCCATCTTTATCTAAATCGGTAATGGTCGTTGCTTTAGGAATAAATCCTGTATACCAATCGACACCAAAACACTCCGTATAATCATAGACTCGCCATTTTTTCTTGAAGGCTTTATCTGTTTTGGTTTTTTGAAATAAGTAGGCATATAATTCAGATTTGTCTTCAAGTGTATATTTATTAGAATTCTCCTCATAATCTTTCCACTTAAAATGTCCTGTTACAGATAAAATGAGAATGTTTTCGCCTAGGGCGTCGCTCCATTTTAGAGCTTCAACTACTGTGCCTCTAAAATCAAGATATTTCATCAAGTACATCCTCCCACACATCCCTTCTTCTGGAAAACTCAAACTCTTCCGCCATTTATTTTCTAATTTGATAACTAGTGTTTTATCATCAATCTTTTCAAAATAAATATTCTCCATTCTCCACTTAATTTAATATTCTCCCAAAACCTCCATCAACAAATACAATTTTGTTTTTTACAATTGACCTTCAAATCTAAATTTGTCATTAAACCGTCTAAGTTTATATCATTTTCATAATTGACGACAACGTCCCAGCATAGCTGTCAGTAGCGACGTTTAGGAGCTGTTGCCAGCTATGCATTGTTGTGTGTGGTTATTTTTTCATTCTATGTACTAATTATTTGATAAATTTTAAGTTTTTCTTCATCTATTCTTAGTCCTAATATAATTGTTTCATTGAATATCGTTTCTTGATTTTCTAATAGACTCTTTTTTACGTACTCAATTCTACAATTTATTTTCCCACTGTCTTTGATTATATTATTTTTTGTGATTTTATGTTTACATTTTACCGTTTCTCTAACTTTTTTTAATTGATTTACATATTTAATACTAACTACTTTTTTTAGTGAATAATGCTTCCTAAAACTATCTTTACTATATTTTCCTATTTCAATTTTATCAGTCATAATACTAATTAAATTTTCCCAATTATTTTCATCTATATATTTAAAATATTCTTTTACTACCTTCTCTACATCCTTTTTTTCTAGTAGATCTAACTCATAGATTAAATCATTCCTTTTAGTTTTAAATGCTACAGATATATCATTAATGCTTTCTAGATATAATGTATAAGATTTCATTATTGGTCCTACTATATCTCTTTGTTTTCCAGGATAAGAATTGAATCTGACTATTGCTAAATGATGATCAATTTTGTCTTTCTCTACTGTTATTAGTTTAGGAGTAGGTGTATTGTATTTAGTTAAACTTACAATTTCTTTTTTGATACTATATGTTACCTTTTCGGTTAATCTTATTTCTACTCTTGTTTCCATTTTTGATTTTTTCACCTATAACTAAGTAGGTGTGCTGATTCAATAATATTCAGACAAACTCTCAAACAATTGATTATCAGTAAATTAAAATGAGTTTTATATCAAATTAATTGAGCACATGTACTTACTCAGGTCTATTTTACTCTAAAATGTCATAAAAATACATTGGTTAAGAGATTTTTACTATATCTACATTGTTCTTTTTTTAATATACTAATTTGTATCAATTAGTTAACATCTTGATTGCCTTAATTCTGTTTTATAACAAACTAATATTCAGCTACATAGGGATTTTCTTTATCGCAGATAACTCACTTATATATACACTTGTTGAATCGGTTTCTAGACGTTTTTTTAATTCCATCACAATAATGTTGAAAAAATAAAACGTCCCAACGAAGCACCCAAACACGCTAAACTACGCTCGATAGAAGCATGTATCCCGATAAAAGAATCGGGACTGATAGTGAGGACACACTTTTAGACGAAGTCTTAAACGTTCCGTCCAAATCATTCAAAATATTTTCAAACAGTTTTTTAATTCATCACCCCATCAACTGCCCGTCTTTTACAAAAGGCTGCTTGTAAAACCGCTTACCCAAAGCTTTAAACAAGGCATTGGCAATGGCTCCACCAGCAGGTGGCAAAGAGGGTTCGCCCAAGCCCGTTGGCTCAATCTCGCTCTCGACAAAGTATACCTCAATATCGGGTGCCTCCGAATTACGGATGAGGCGGAAACGATTGAAATTCTTGGCAGAGGGTTTGCCTGCATCAAAGCTAAAATCGCCGTACATCGCATGACCAATCCCGTCTATGATGCCACCCTCAACTTGGTTCTTGGCTCCTTCAGGATTGACCACAATACCACAGTCAACCACACAAATGACCTTCTTGATAACAGGTGCGTCTCCCTGCATTTCGACCTCAGCTATTTCGGTTACGTGGGTGTTGTGTGAAAAATAAGCACTGATGCCATGATAAACATTGTCGCCTTTTTTGCCCCATTGTGCCTTCTCTGTTGCCATCCGAATACAGTTTTGCATACGTGCTGGTGAGTAGTCTATGCTTTCGTCTTTGGCGGCTACTTCTTTGGCTTTCTCTAAAAGATCTAAACGCAATTGTGCTTCGTCTTTTTCTAGGA
>JAHDIA010000457.1 GCA_020631035.1 Chitinophagales bacterium
TTTGTCCAGGTAGCAATGACAATACAGACAATGACTTAGATGGTATTCCTGATGGATGTGATGACTGTGAAAGTTTCTTGCTTGGAACTGCTTGCGATGATGGTGATCCATGTACCATAGGCGAAACTTACGATATGAATTGTAATTGTGTAGGTGGCACCTTTGCCGATGCAGACCAAGATGGGGTATGTGATGCAAATGATGTGTGTGCTGGATTAAACGATGCAATGATTGGTATGCCTTGTGACGATGGTGACGCTTGTACGACTGGCGATGTCTACGGAACAGACTGTAATTGTGCGGGTACTTTCCAAGATGCAGACAATGATGGAGTGTGTGACGCCAATGATATATGCGCAGCTGGAAACGACAATATGGATGCTGACGGAGACGGTATACCTGACGCTTGTGACAATTGTGACAACAACTTAATTGGTATGGCTTGTAGCGATGGTGATCCGTGTACAGTGGGCGAAACCTACGATGCCAATTGTAATTGTACGGGCGGCGTATTTGCCGATGCTGACCAAGATGGTGTATGTGACAATGATGATGTGTGTGCTGGATTAAACGATGCAATGATTGGTATGCCTTGTGACGATGGTGACGCTTGTACGACTGGCGATGTCTACGGAACAGACTGTAATTGTGCGGGTACTTTCCAAGATGCAGACAATGATGGAGTGTGTGACGCCAATGATATATGCGCAGCTGGAAACGACAATATGGATGCTGACGGAGACGGTATACCTGACGCTTGTGACAATTGTGACAACAACTTAATTGGTATGGCTTGTAGCGATGGTGATCCGTGTACAGTGGGCGAAACCTACGATGCCAATTGTAATTGTACGGGCGGCGTATTTGCCGATGCTGACCAAGATGGTGTATGTGACAATGATGATGTGTGTGCTGGATTAAACGATGCAATGATTGGTATGACTTGTGACGATGGTGACGCTTGTACAACTGGCGATGTCTACAGAACAGACTGTAATTGCTCAGGTACTTTCCAAGATGCCGACAACGATGGTGTCTGTGATGCTGATGATGTATGTGCTGGTGGTAATGACAATATGGATGCTGACGGAGATGGCACTCCTGACGCTTGTGACAATTGTAATGACAATTTAATTGGAACTGCTTGTGACGATGGAAACATTTGTACTGTAGGTGAAACCTACGATGTCAATTGTAATTGTACGGGCGGCGTATTTGCCGATGCAGACCAAGATGGGGTTTGTGATGCCAATGATGTATGTGCCAACCTAAACGATGCTATGATTGGTATGTGATGATGGTGACGCTTGTACGACTGGTGATGTCTACGGAACAGACTGTAATTGTGCGGGTACTTTCCAAGATGCCGACAATGACGGTGTGTGTGATGCCAATGACGTATGCGCTGGTGGAAACGACAATACCGATGCTGATGGAGATGGTACACCTGATGCCTGCGATAATTGTAACAACAACTTAACAGGTATGACTTGTGACGACGGTGACGCTTGTACTACAGGTGAGACCTACGATGCCAATTGTAATTGTACAGGGGGTATTTTAATCGACAGCGACAACAATGGTATCTGTGATTTAGACGAAAACGACTGCCCTATGCTAGAGTTCAATGCCAATACAGTCTTCCAATACGATCCAGGTCAGGACTTTGGTCCAGCAACATTCTTGGATGGAGGGGCAACGGTTTATATGGAAGGCAATGCTTGGAAAGCAATGGAAATCAATTACAACTTTACACCAAATACAGTAATTGAGTTCGACTTCAAGAGTACAGCACAAGGAGAAATTCACGAAGTTGGTTTTGACAATGATTTGATTGTTGCACCAAATCACCGTTTGGTTGTATATGGCAACCAAGGTTACTTTGGTACATTCAACAATCCATTCTACGATGGTAGTGGCAATTATACACACTATACCGTCAAACCAGCCTTTACAGGATTCTTTAAATACTTGGTATTGACAGCCGATGACGATGTAGATGGTAGCGGTAACTCTTATTACAGCAATTTTACCATATACGAAGATGTCAATGGCAATATGATTTGTGATGATGCTGGTTTGTGTACTCCTGGAACTGCTTGTGACGATGGCAACGATTGCACCATTAACGATGTATTGGATGCTGATTGTAATTGTGCAGGAACCTTCCAAGACAGCGATGCCGATGGTGTATGTGATGCCGAAGATGTATGCGATGGAGGAGACGATACCATAGATGCTGATGGCAATGGTATTCCTGACGATTGTGATGGCGAATTCTGCTACTACACAACTTTAGATGACGAAAACTTTGAAGGCGGTTGGGGTATCTGGAACGACGGAGGTTCAGATTCGAGACGCAGCAGCAGCGATGCCAACTTTGCTGCTAGTGGGAACTACTGTGTACGTTTAAGAGACAATACCAACTCTTCAGTAATGACAACCGATAATTTAGATATGAGTTCGTTTGATGAGGTGACAATCGAATTCACTTATGTACCGTATAGTATGGACAATGCTACTGAGGACTTCTGGTTACAAGTATCACTTGACGGAGGGGCTTCCTACATCACTGTAGAAGAATGGAACCTAGGCGATGAATTTCAGAATAACTTCATATACAGTACCGCTGTAACCTTGGTAGGCACCTTTAGCACCGACACGAAATTTAGATTCCGTTGCGATGCTAGTTCCAATTACGATTATGTATTCATTGATGATGTCATCATCTCCGGATGTTCTATTGATCCAAACATCACACTTGCAGATGTACTCAATCAAGGAGCTGGTAACAGATTGGGCGATGAAACCAGCTTAGTTGCAGACATAGACGCCGAAGACATCACAATGTATCCGAATCCTGCTAGAAACTTTGTCAATGTATTCATCCCAGATGACATCATTGAAGAGGAACAAAACGATTTAATAGTCAATGTGTATGCATTGGATGGCAAATTAATTATGAGTCAATCCTTTGGTCCAACAACGACCATTCGTTTAGATGTAAATGATTTAACTGCCAAACAAATGTATGTTATCCGAGTCGAAACACCTTATCGTAACCTTTATACTGGCAAGTTTATAAAAGAGTAAATTGTAAAATTTACCATAACCTTAATCTTGGGGACGAGTACTTCGGTACTTGTCCCTTTTTTTTTTTCAAAATGACATTTTTGTAGGCACTCTGTCAAGCAAAAATGCCATTTTTTATTTTGAGAACGAAACAACGAAGCTCCCAATAAAATAACCTACGCCCGATAGCAGTGGATACCCCGCAGTAAGGGCGAATGGCATTCGCCCAATACGAGGAGTAGCAACGGATAGCGGGGACTCAACATGCAAACGCAGCCCAAAACATTCCGTCCTCATCCTTCACAAAGAAAAACATTTCTCACCTATATACATTCCACCTAAAATTTTATTAACTTCAACGGCTATTTTTTTTGAAATGACACTAGACCTATGAACGAAAATAAAGAAATAATTGAGTTAAGAGAAGACGTTTCCTATTCGCCTTTGTACAGCGAAGACCTCGCCCCTGTCCCCCAAAACAAACGTACTTGGAGTATGTGGAATTTGGCAGCCATTTGGGTCGGTATGGCGGTTTGTATTCCTACTTATATGCTTGCAGCCGATATGATTAAGTCAGGTGTGAGTTGGTGGGTCGCCCTCATCATCATTGGATTGGCGAATTTAATCATTACCGTTCCTATGATTCTCAACGGACACGCTGGGGTCAAATATGGCATTCCTTTTCCCGTTTTAGGTCGTGCCTCTTTCGGAACAGTAGGCATCCACATTGCTGCCGTCGTCAGGGCATTGGTCGCCTGTGGTTGGTTTGGTATACAAACCTGGATAGGAGGCCTGGCACTTTATGCGATTTGGAATGTCCTTACAGGAGGCGAACCGTCCTTGGGATTGGACATAGGCAAGTTTGTATGCTTTGGTATTTTCTGGCTAGTCAATATGTTCTTTGTCTGGAACGGAACCGAAAGCATCCGATGGCTCGAAGAATTTTCCGCCCCCATTCTCATTTTAATGGGTCTCTTTCTCATTGGCTGGGGAGCTTGGCAAGCAGGCGGTTTTGGAACCGTTCTACAACAAAGCAAACAACTCGAAAAACCCACCGCAGAAATTGTTTACAAAGACAATCAATACACTTTAAGCCTAGCTCCATTAACAGACAAAGAGGGTACACTAAAGGCAAATGAATATCAAGTTACGATTCCACTAGGTGTAAAAGAACGAGCATTTGGTTGGACAAAACTCAATACATCAGGTCCTAGCAAATTGACATTTGAGGATTCTTTTCTGATCGAGCATCTCAACAAAAATGGTAACATACAAATTCAAACAAGAGCTCCCAAAGAGAATGGTGAGTACACCTATTCCAGCAAAGCTACTTTTGGTGTAACCAACAACTCAACAAGCTCCAAATGGTGGAAGTACGTTTTGCTCTTGACAGCAATGGTCGGATTTTGGGCGACAATGTCTCTTAGCATTGCCGACATCACCCGTTATGCCGCCACCCAAAAAGCACAAATTTCAGGACAGTTGATTGGCTTACCTGGTACAATGGTTCTCTATTCTTTTGTGGGAATCTTTGTAACCTGTGCCGCCATCATCAATTTTCAAGACATTCTCATTGGCGAAGATGCGCCCTGGGACCCAGTAAGTTTACTTGCCAAATTTGAAAATCCCATAGTTGTGATAGTTGCCCAAATATTTATGTTAATTGCCACCTTGAGTACCAATATTGCCGCCAACGTCATTGCCCCTGCCAATGCCTTTTCCAATCTTGCTCCCAAAAGCATCAGCTTTAAAATGGGAGGCACTATTACAGGCATCATTGGTATTTTGATTTGTCCCTGGTGGCTCATCAACAGTATTGTCGCCATTTTAATTTTCATCAGTGGTTTGTTAGGTCCCGTCTTAGGCGTCCTATTGAGCGATTACTACCTCGTTCGCAAAACCAATATGCAATTGGCAGAACTCTACAAAGTCAATGGAGCCTACTCTTACACAGGCGGTTTCAATCCAGCCGCTATGATAGCCCTAGCAGCAGGCGTACTTGTTGCCCTCATTGGCTACTGGGTTCCCTCTTTGAGTTTCTTGTACAGCCTATCGTGGTTTACAGGCTTCTTTGTCTCCTTCATTTTATACTACATTTTGATGAGAGGGAAAGTTGAAGTAGCCTAAAAATATTGATTTAAAAGGATGATTAAAAAGAATAGGACGGAACGTTGGGGCTCACGTTTGCAAGTCGAGTCCCCGCTATCCATTCCAAGCTTGTGGGCTGACACACAGGTCAGCCCCTACACAAGGCTTTCCATTGCTATCGGCGGTCCGACGTTT
>JAHDIA010000458.1 GCA_020631035.1 Chitinophagales bacterium
GAGATGCAGTATAGGACGAAAAGGCATAGTCAAAATATTAAAAAATTTACTTTGCAGAGTAGTAAGTTTAAATAATAAATTTAAAAATAAAATAATACAATTATGTATCCAGAAGACTTAGTAGCTCCAATGAGAACAGAACTCACCTCTACTGGTTTTGAAGAATTGAAAACCACAGAGGACGTTTCCAGTTTAATGGACAAAGAAAACGACAGCGTTTTTGTGTTGATCAATTCTGTTTGTGGTTGTGCCGCAGGCAATGCCAGACCTGCTGCCATTTTTTCTGTAAAACAATCAGAAAAGAAACCAGGAAAAGTAGTGACAGTATTTGCAGGAGTAGACAAAGAAGCAACCGAAAAAATGAGAGAATACTGTTTGCCATATCCACCTTCGTCGCCTTCTATGGCATTGTTCCGAAAAGGGGAGTTGGTACACTTTATCGAGCGTCACCACATCGAAGGCAACTCACCACAAGCCATTGCCGACAATTTGTTGGCGGCTTTCAATGAGTATCTATAAGATTTGAATTAAGGCAAATCTTAATCACATGAATATCGCAAAAATTAAATTAAACCCATTGTACCTATTTGGTGCAATGGGTATTTTTTTGTGTTGCTTTTGGGAAGCCTGTAGCAAGGATACACCCATTTGTCAAGAGGCCTCCCTTACTCCCGAAGTATTTGCACCTACCATAGATGATCCCAAGGGAAAATGTGCGCCCATTCGTTGGCATTTTATAGAGGAAGTAGACAGCTTTAGGGTGCAGGTTTGCCGCTGCGAAGATTTTGACGAAGAAGGCGATGGCTATTATGAGCAATTAATTGTAGACCGTTTCCAATACAATTTTCCTTTTTGGATCAATGGCGTTCATTATTTTCGGGTCAAAAGCATCCACAATGGTTGTGAGAGTGAGTGGTCCAATGTGGGAACCTACGAATCCTATATTTACAACAATGTCAATTTATGTGTAGAAGAGGAAGATACCTTTGAGCCACCCATTTTGTATGACCCGATGGCAGGAGATACCATTCGAGAAGAGGTGCATTTGTTTAAATGGGGCGAGATTGGATTAGCCGAACGTTATCATATTCAAATCAGTTACGATTCTCTTTTTAATGTTGGTTTGCTTTACAACAATAGTGAATTGCTCGATACACAGCGAACCTTACAAGGTATTCCAGCAGGTAGGTTTTGGTGGAGAGCTAGGGCAGGAAGAGGGGAAGAGGAATGGACCGATTGGTCGGAGCAGGCAAATTTTCGGGTGCTTTTATAAAAAGTGACACCTTTAAATTTAAATAAAAAACGACCCTAAGCAAAAACTTAGGATCGTTTGATAAAGAATAGTAGTTATGTGGTACGTCTCTTTAAGGTCTAGAGTTTGTTTAAATTTTGTTCTTTAAAATGAAAATAGTGCATTTTAGTGGTATATAATCGGACCGCCGAAGCGGGCGCAAAAAACGGATTGGACTGGCATTCCAGTTTAGCCATAGCTAAATGAGTATTTTTGCAACGCCATATCCCGCAAAAAGGCGCATTTTCAATTAAACGGTTCAGAATTTTAACAGACTCTTAAATAAAGCTCGTCAGCATTATCTCTATAAAATGACGAGCTTCGTAGTAAACCTTCTATTTTCGGTTTTGATTTCTACTAGATAAGTACCTGTGTCCAGAGAACTTAAATCCAATAGCGTGTTTTTCTCCAATATTCTTTCTTCTACAAATACTCTTTTGCCGCTTAAATCCATCACATTGACTTGAGCTTGTTCGTTGTACATTGCCTCTTCAAATTGTGCGATGACATATCCCTTACTTGGGTTGGGACCCAATTGCAAAACATTGGCATCAGAGATTAAATCGTACAAACCAACACCAAGGGTATCTTGTGGGTTGTTCGTTCCAGTAGTATCTTGTGGGTTATTCGTTCCAGTAGTATCTTGTGGATTGTTCGTTCCAGTGGTATCTTGTGGATTGTTCGTTCCAGTAGTATCTTGTGGATTATTTGTTCCAGTATCACTGTAAACATAGGTATAATAATAATCCCAAGTTTGTTCTGTTTGTCCCCAAGTACTATTGGTCCAATTTTGAGCTTGTACAAAAATTACATTTCCAAACAAATCTCTATTGATGAGTCTACGTGAGAAATTGTCCCAAGCAGCAGTTCCTATATTGTAATTGTAAATATTCGTTTCGCTGTGCAAGTTTTCAGTATATGAATACTCGTAGCGACTACCCATTACCACCTGTCCATTGATGTAAATCATATTGATGTACTCTGTCAATTGATACAATTCATTGTAGGAAATACTTGCTTCTGTACCCAAATCCCAAGATTGTGTACCTGTATTCCAAGTATAGATATTGTTGCCCAAACTATTGCCTACTGTATCATAAAAGTTTTCTTTCTTTTGATGATTGACCCAAGTAGAACCATTTGCATCCCATAGGCTAATAATACTTTCTGCATTGTTGCCATTGTAAGTGATTACTTCACTTTCGTAATTTACATAAGCACCTTGATTGACATTCCAACGTTCTTTTAATTTCTGAGTGACATTTCCATTGGCATCATATGTATGGCTGACACGTTCAAAATTTTGCCAAGCATTGGTGTTGCTCTGCCAATTCTGCAATCTGAGTTCAGTCTGTTGACCTTGCTCATTGTATACATGTTCTTCCCTAAATTGATTGATCCAAGCATTGGGCGAAGTCGCAACCTGACGGTCTTTTTGACTTAACAGATCATCGCCTTCACCTTCAACATAATTGTAATACATCAAACTTCGGTTGCCACTTACAAAATCACCTATATTGTTGTAATCATAAGCAATGTCTTCAGTCATATTGTTTTTGGTGTCATACGACCGTTGCTTCAACTGAAATTTGTAAAAACTCCCATCTGCATTTGCCCGTTTGATGACAATTGAGTCAACCAAAGCATCCATATACACCGAATCCTCAGCCGCTTTAAAAGGGCTGTCTTGATGGGCTTGTTTTTGGAGTAAGTGGATCTTTGCTGGAAGAAATTCTGGCTCTGAGAACTGATTTGTCTGAGCCGAACTGAGGTTAGATAAGGTAATAAATACCAATAAAACTATTATTCTTTGTAACGTTTTCATAAACTTAAAGGGGATTTCAAAAATTATGAAATTTATTCAATAGGTTTATACGAAGGCTACAAAAAAAGGTTTAGATAAATGGAAATTTTAGAACGGAACGTTTGAGGCTTTCGTATTTTTGTGTGTCCCCGCTTTCCGCTTTTGCATGGCAACCGCTTCAATCGGGCGTAGGCATCGCAAGGGTGGTCCATCGTCGGTTCTATTGTCTATCCGCTACATCCTGCGCTACCATTTTTCTATCCACCACAATGTTCCAATGCTGCCAATAAAAATTAGGAAAAATATCCATTGGGAAATGGGGCGGTATTGGGTATTTTGTATATCATCCAATACCTGTAGAGACGCACGGCCGTGCGTCTGTCCGTGCCGCCCATGCCGCCCGTTTTTTATATGTTTTTCCTGTAAATATGCCGATAATTCATCATATTGATGATATTCCCGCATTGCCTGCCATGTATTTTTTGGGGCAATGTAAATCGGGCTAATTTGGGTGGTATCGGATTGAGTAGTCAACTGGTGCCAGCCCGATTCGGTAAATGAATGGGTAGCCGTCCATTGTTCGGCAATAAAAGGATGTTGTGCCAAATAAATATTGGATTGGGTTTGTGTAGTGCTGGCGATTCCAATGGGGGCAGCACCGTCACCAATGTAGGTTAATGCACAATCCTGTTCCATTTCGCAGGGAAATTTTTGCAATTGCCAAAAATTGTTGTAATCGTTTTGGCGAGTGGTCTGGGCAATCAATTGGTCCCAAATGTATTCGTGGGCATTGGGATTGCCCGCTAATATCAAAGGATAGGTTTTGCCAAGTAATGAGATGCTCACTTTGCCCAAGCCTTTGTTTTTACTGGCAGCCACTATGGATTTATTTTTGCTTTGAAGGATGCTGCTTTGATTGCTACTGTTTTTTAAAGCAAGACCCAAACCCTCCATCTCTACATTTTGATTGTCAACATTAAACAGCCATTGTTTATTGGCGGTGCTTTGTGTAGTAAAATTGAACAACCTTTTGGCTAGATTGCTAGGAAGTTGGTTTGGATAGTTGGCATCATTGGGCAATAACAACAAACCCATACCTTCCCGAATGTTGCTGATGAGGTTGTTCTGTTCTTGAATAGATAAATTGTTTAGACTTTGATTGTCGCTTATGAGTAAGTCAAATTTTTGTAGGATATTTTTATTGATTTGACTGAGGTTAAATTCTGCTAGATTGAAGTAATCGTATTTGAATTTGGCTTGAGAGATTTGTTGGCGACTGGCGACCGAGTATCCCTGAGACAATAGATGTCTTTGTAGGTATTTTTGTTCAAAATTGGGTGTACTGCTCAATAGTAAAATGCCCCCTTGGGCGTCGCTGGTGTATTGTATGGGAATGGGATAGCTTTGCTTGTTTGTTGGATTGGATTGGGCTTTTAAATACAACAAATGCTTACCTGTGATATTGACACTGGTTTTGAATTGGAAGGGAAAGAGTGTATCTGCTGGTATGTCAATATTTTGATTTTTGCCAAAAGGATTGTCTAAGATTAAGCTAGTGCTAGAATCGCTTTGGTTCAGGTATTGACCTTGAATGTAAATGGGATTGCCCAATTTTTGTGTAGGACTTATTTGAATGTCAACTATGCCAGAGGGAAGAGGTGATGGATGAAATACAATGTGCTGATTTTGACAGTAAGCGAGTTCTTTACTAGAAATACCATTGCCAAATAAGTGTAGGCTGTCGCTTTGTAGGAGTAGGGTGTCGAGCGACAATAGACTCGCTATGGTATCGGGATAGGCTGGGGCATTGGGATGGTAGTGGACAATTTGGGTATTGGGTTTGTCGGAATAAATTTGGTAAATGCTATCAGTGCTGCTTGCTTCGAGTCCGTCTGTTAATAGTATGATGGATTGTTTTTCTTTGCTTGCTTCAATGGCTGGTTTGAGTCCGAGCATTAGAAAGGAAAGAATAGCCAATAAGAGTAAAATAAATTTTAAAGGACGAAATCGAGCGGATTTGCTTTTAAACAGCAATATGCAAAAGACAAAAAAAAGCAGTGCCGCCAAGAGGCAGAAAATTAAATCATAGGGAGACGGTGTGAGGAATTTAATTGATTGAAAATTCAAGATTTAAAATTAAAGATTTGGAATGGATGAGAGGCGACGAAGGGCAAAGCATGCCAAATACGCCAGATAGAAGCACATATCCCGATTGAAAATCGGGACTGATAGCGGGAAGCCCCCATCGTT
>JAHDIA010000459.1 GCA_020631035.1 Chitinophagales bacterium
TTTCCCGTACAGACAAGGCATGCCTTGTCTCCACGAACCACTACGAATCCTACATTCCCTACACATTTCCCGTACAGACAAGGCATGCCTTGTCTCCACGAACCACTACGAATCCTACATTCCCTACACATTTCCCGTACAGACAAGGCATGCCTTGTCTCCACGAACCGCACCGAACCGCCACAAAACCCACAAAATTACACAACCCATACCATTATAATGTCTCTATGGGGACTTATCTTTGCAAAAATTATAAAACCGACAATAAAACAAATATGTTCACATTCCCCCAAAACGGTCGCAGCACCGAAGACATACTCGCAAGCCTCAAAGAACTTAAAAAGGCAGACATTCCCTGGGAATCAGGCAAAACCTTTGCCTACACCTACATTCCCAATACCGAAGCCTACAATCTAGTCAAACAAGCCTACAGTATGTTCCTGACTGAAAATGCCCTTGATCCAACGGCTTTTCCCTCTTTGCTTAAAATGGAAAGAGAAGTCGTAGGGATGGCAGCCTCTCTACTAGGGGGAGACGACAAAGTGGTGGGCAACTTCACATCTGGAGGAACCGAAAGCATTTTGTTGGCAGTCAAAACCGCAAGAGATTACAGCAGAGCACACAAACCCCAAATCACCCAGCCCGAAGTCATTTTGCCAGTGACGGCACATGCTGCCTTCTTCAAAGCCTGTCATTACTTTGACCTCAAGCCTGTTATTGTAGAGGTCAATCCAACTACTTTTTGTGCCGACCCCAAGGCAATCGAAAAGGCAATTACAGACAATACCATATTATTAGTAGCCTCGGCACCTTCCTACGCCCAAGGAGTTGTAGACCCTGTAGAAGAAATAGCCCCACTTGCCCTAGAACACAACTTACTAATGCATGTCGATTGTTGTGTAGGTGGAATGTACCTACCTTTTGCCAAAGAACTGGGCTACGACATTCCCAACTTTGATTTTAGGGTAGAAGGCGTAACTTCCATTTCGGTAGACTTCCACAAATATGGTTATGCTGCCAAGGGAGCATCTTGTGTACTACACCGAAACGATGATTTGCGACGCTTCCAAATTTTTGCCTGTGCCGAGTGGGCAGGATATTCCTTGGTCAATCCGACCGTTTTGTCCAGCAAAACAGGTGGGCCATTGGCAGGATGTTGGTCCATACTCAACCATTTGGGCAAAGAAGGCTACCTCAATTTGGTCAAGGTGCAACAAGATGCGACCAATCAGATTGTAGCAGTCTTGGAAGAAATGCCAGAACTGGAAGTCCTGGGCAAACCCAATATGAACCTAGTGGCTTTTATAGCCAAAGACAGAGAAAAGCTTTCCGTTTTTGAATTGGCGGAAGAAATGAAAAAACGTGGCTGGTATTTGCAAGTACAACTCGCCATAGAAATCGCTCCCGAAAATGTACACTTATCCATCAATTATGCCAATGCACCTTATGTAGAAGAATTTTTGAGCGACCTCAAGGAATGTGTTCAGACACTGTCAGACCAAGAAAGCCAGGTCAAAGTGGCTCCCGAATTTGTAGCACAATTCAAACAGTTGTTGACCCCCGAAAATTTTGGAATGTTGGAAGCGATGATTGGAACAGACGATGGAGGATTGCCTCAAGATTTGGTATTGGTCAACTCTTTATTGAATCAATTAAATGCCAAAGAAAAAGAATTGGTATTAACAGAATTCATTAATAAAATGTTTGCCAATCGCCCTGAAGCAAAACAAGTATAAAATATTTTATATTAGACTTGTTCGATGGGTCAGATTTTTGCCCAATATGATTTCCCGCCGAACAAGTCTATTTATATATCGTATTTATTAGAGCAAACTTAGATGTGTTTGCCTCAATAAATACGATTGCTGATTTACCTTGAAATTGTTGATAAAAACAACCATAATATCTTGTGTTCAACAGGATTCTTGTGTTGTGTTGAAATAAATGGGGTGTTATAGTGCCCAAACTGTCATAAAGGTTGCATGATTTTTTATTAAAACAATGTTAAATAGCACAGATGATTGTCGATTGTTTATTAACTTTACCTTCGTTCAGACTATTGGATAAAGTTTATTATCACTTAATAATGGTCAAAAGTCAAAACAGGGAATCGGATTGCCGATGCGGTTGTTTTTTATCATTACTTAACCAAAAAACAGGAAAGAATATACATGAGGAGTAGTTTATTGTTTGTTGCGGCATTCTGTGCGGTAGTCTTGTTGTGCGCCAGCTCATTATTCCGTCCCAGCGAAGTAGAAAAAGACATTATAGAATCAGAATCAGTAGATCTTACTGCCAATGACGAAATACCTATAACTGAAAAGACTTATAACACAAGTGAAAGCTTGCAAATTGCCAGTGCTGGATTTACATCTGGTTTAACTGCTGTTATACCTGATTCAATATTTGGAATTCCCGTTCATAATTTTACAGTTCATACTGATGTCATTCATAAAAATGAATTCTTAGCAGATATTTTAGGAGCCTGTAATGTAGGATATGGTTTAGTAGACCAACTGGTCCGAAAATCCAAAGAGTTGGAAGTCTTTGATGTACGAAATATGAAGGCAAATCGTCCTTACACTGTTTTGTGTTCCAAAGATTCGACAGAGCAAGCTGCTTACTTTATATATGAACACAACCCCACTGAATATGTGGTCTTTGATTTACAGGATAACTTAAACATTGAAATCAAAGAAAAGGAAATTACAACTGTCGAAAGAGAAGCCTCTGGTATCATTGAGCATTCACTTTCGCAAACAATGCATGACAATGGTATGTCACCCTTATTGGTTGCCAAAATCGCCGATGTCTATGCTTGGACTATTGACTTTTTCCATTTACAAAAGGGCGACAAGTTCAAAGTTATTTATGAAGAACGTTATGCCGATGGAGAGTTTATTGGGATAGGCGAAATCAAGTCGGCAGTCTTCAATCACTTCAACGAAGACCACTACGCTTTTTACTTTGAACATCCCGATTTAGACTTTGGTGATTTCTATGATGAGAATACCAAGAGTTTGCGCAAGGCATTCTTAAAAGCACCACTTAAATTTTCTCGTATTTCTTCTCGTTACAGCCCCAGACGTTTCCACCCAGTCTTGAAACGCCACAAAGCACACTTGGGAACCGATTATGCAGCTCCCAAAGGTACACCCATTATGTCTACAGCAGATGGAACAGTCACCCATGTTTCTTATACAAGAGGAAATGGTAATTATGTCAAAATACGCCACAACAGTGTTTATACTACTCAATACTTACATATGAGTAAGTTTGCCAAAGGAATGAAAGCAGGCAAGCGAGTAAGACAAGGCGAGGTCATTGGCTATGTTGGTAGTACAGGTTTGGCAACAGGACCTCACGTTTGTTACCGCTTCTGGAAAAATGGAAAACAAGTGGATCCCTACAAGCAAAAATTACCAGAAGCTGAACCAATGAAAACCTCAGTCGTACCACATTTTGAACTATTTATGGATTCGGTTAGGTGCATATTAGATAGTATTCCATACCCACTGCTTGAGGACAAAGTGGAGGAGGAATTGTCAGCAGATGATGACGATGCTAAAGAAGATGTGGAAAGTTGATTTGAAACAAAAACAGAAATAAAAAAAAGCCAGCCCTTAACGGCTGGCTTTTTTTTTATCCTTTACGAAATTGACTTGTTATTTGACATAGAATAATGTCATTCCCTTTTAATTGCGCTATTACTAGAGATGGACGTTTTTTAGTATTGGATAAATCAGAAAAAGGAAATGGTACAACAACAATTTCACCTTTTACAAATCTTTCCATATTTCATCTTCTTTAGGATTTAACCAATCTTTGGCAAGAACAGCCTCACTGGCTATATGTGTTTGTAATAAATCATCTTCAATTGTTATCTGTTCTTTTTTTGATAATTCAAGAATTAGTTTTTCCTTCTGTTCAGGGGGGAGGAATTGCTTAACCAATAAAAATTGTTACTTTATGCAATATTTTCACTACTTCTTATCCTGTCGTTCCTGTGCTTCTTGAATCAACTTATCCCAAAATTCCTCATCTACCTCATCCAAATCCTCCTCTTCATCCTCAAAAAAGTCAGGGAGTGAATCATCCTTTGCAGATTCAAACAAAACAGATAAAAACTCATCAAAGTCAGAGGCTACCCAATCCAAATGGTGTTGGTCATAGGCATTGTCAAAGTCTGGGGAATGCATTGTGTCAATTACGACACCATTTTCAACCTCACCCTCCTCAAATTCAACCATTGCTTCATGATCCCAAAACTTGATTTCAGGACGCTCACCATTACTATAGTCAAAGCAAAGATAATTGCCCCCAGGATCACCTGCAAAAGGATAAACATCTGGTGGTAGTCGATCTTTAATCATTTTATAGGTTTTAAGAATGGTTTCACTACCTGACAAATTGAAGTTGAGCAAAAACGAAAACAAACGTTCCTCATCTCGACTTGTCATAAAGACCAAAGTGTTCTTAGGACCACCATAATTGTATGTCCTTACAATCTCTTTAAATCTTTCAGGAAAAACCACACCAAAATAAGCCTCAACTTGTTCAATTGAAGCCTCATCTTCTAATTTTTCCGAAAATCCCCATTGTATCTCCATAGTTTTGTCGAATTAAAAGTGCAAATCAATGTTTGAGTCGCTCTCATATCTCGCATATAATCCATCTTTCACACTCTTTGGGCAAAGATTGTGTTTGTGTGCCAGAGAGTGTAATAAAAGTAGCAAATTGTATTCCATATTTACGAACAACGTATGTTTAATGTTTTTAATACTTTCCTTAAAAGAGATACAACAGTACAATACTTCTTACTGTCCATCCCACTGTACGAATCCAGTTGCTAGTAACCAATTTGCGAATCAGTAACAAATTGTAATTACGACTCAACTTTTGATGAATGGGTACCTGAATTCCAAAAGTACTCCCCCAAACAACAAGCAAAGCAACAAAAGCTACAATGTGCAAGCTATGATGGTAATGATTAAAGAAAAGTAAAGTGGCAATCCCCAACTCTAATACCATCATTGGGGCAACAAGGTAAGAAATCCAACGGGTATGGCTTTGCTCATATTGGGTAAAAGCATCACTTGGTATTTTGGCAAAGAGTGGATAATGGACAATCTGAATACACCAAATCAATCCAGTCATAAAAATGCTTAAAAATAGAGCTGCCTTAAAGATCATTTGTATCAATATTAGAGGAACCAATTCTTTGTTTGGGAGAGTTGTTTTTAAAGAACCATATAAATTGAGAAAAGTTTTTATAAGAACCTGTCTGAAAACCTATTCTGAAGTTGAGACGGAAGTATTTTGTGCTAGGA
>JAHDIA010000460.1 GCA_020631035.1 Chitinophagales bacterium
GAGCGTTTTACTAGAGGAAATATATGTTATAGTTTAACCAACTTCTGAGTTTGTTTACTATTCGGTGTATTAATATGGATTATATAAATCCCTTTATTTAAATCAGAAAGGTCTATATTTTGATTGTAGTGTCCTTTTTCAAATACTTCATTGTTCATTATCACTTTTTCAAGCTTGCCACTAATATTGTATATTTCGATACTTACAGGACCTTTTTTACCTATATTATACTCAAGCTGGGCATTGCCTTGAGTAGGGTTGGGAGAAACTTTGAGGGAGAGTTGGTCACTGTTTGGCCAATTAGTGCCTGACATATCCGAATTGGTTTTATTGCCCATACTACTTGGAGCAGAACAACCTTCAATTTTTGCCAAAAAGACACTGCCAGCCTCAGCCAAAAAGACACTGTTGAGCAATACGTAGTTGCCAGCATCATAAGTGATATTGGCCCCATCTTGAATCAAGTTATTAGCTGTAATATAATCAGATACTTGATGGTTAATATTGCTTCCATTTACATAAGTTGTGGTAATGTTTAAATTAGTTGGACACGAGTAAGCACCATCTATTGTAATTGCACCACTATTTATAGGGTCTAACCAGTAACTCAAACTACTAGCATTGGTTCCGCCTCCAGTCCAAGAAACATCGAAACGACCATAATAGGATTTTACAGCAGATGAGCATTCTGGACTTCCACCATGCAATTGACCAACAACTCTACTATTTTGATCAAACAAAGGTGAACCAGAAGAACCACCTTGCATACTTCCCTCATTAAAATAAATACGCCAATGGGTATTCGGGGGAGTAGAGTTTACAAAAACACCATTGGAATACCAATTATTGGTTCCATTAAAAGAGATGGCGGGATCAGGTTCAATAGATATTTTTTTTACATCTCCAGCTGGGTGGTGTATTCCCGTTGAACTACTTGCTGGCGTTGTACCTCTATTCCAACCAGCATAATAAGGATTGTAACTTGGTGGTGGTGTAGAGGATAATTCTAACAAAGTCATATCAGTATCTACAAAAGTTGCTTTGAGTGTTGAAGCAGAAACCGTTTGACTTATATCACCATCATTGCCACCACAAGTAGGACTTTCGTAATTAAAATAAAATATAGCACTAGCTGCTTTTGTAGCATTGTCAATACAGTGATTAGCAGTTAAAAAATAAGGAGTCCAATCCATAGCTGTATTGTTAATCAATGCACCACTACACAAGTATACCAAGCCACCAGATTGATAAATAATTCTACAAACTGAATGTTTTTCATCTTGCCAATCAGCTCCTTCTGGACACATTATATCAATATTGCAACTGTAAGAATTGTTAAAATAGCCATCAAGTATTGGTGTCGAAAAATCATTTAGTTTAAAGAAAATATTCTTGTAATCATGGCTGATACTACCAATGTTTAACTGACCTTCAAATTCTACTTTATAAGGTTCATAGTATTCAATGATGATTTCATTGCCTTTGACAAAATCAGTAGGTAGAGTGCCAGTTTTCTTGTTGTTTTGGTAGGTAAATGCTCCTAGAACATATTTCTTATCTTTGCTATAGATGAACAGTTTGGCTCCTTTAGGAAGTACAAACTGATCAAAAAATACACTCATAGCATAGGCATTGTCAGATTGGACAGATAGACGATAAAGTTTATCTCCATTTGCCAAAGTATTCAACAAAGCCATTTTTTTAAAGTCATAATCTACTTCAAATGCTTTGGCAAAACGAAAAGGAGCACCATCACCACTATTTGCTTCGTCTTCTTCTAGCATTCTGTTTGCATCAAACAAAGGCATCTTTTCACTGGGAATTGTTATGGCTTTTTTCAAATAAGAACGGTTTTTTTCTTCAAAACTTGGTGGAGTACCCCCACTACTGATTTGAGCAACATTCTTTTGTTGAAAACCAATAATCATTAAGAGAACAATAGCCAGCATTGTTGTATAGCGATTCTTCGTTCTATAATACAATTTACTTGCAAAATTTTTCATACGATTGTGTTTTTAATAAATTAAAAATTGGTTTACTTACTGCTTGTTCTCTACAACCTCCATTTTCTTATACAATGCATTAAGTTCATTTTGCAAGTTTTCTATATCCTTAGTAAGTCCATTTTGCAAGTTTTCTTTCTCTTTATTAAGCTCAATTACGTGTAACCACAACTCTTCAATTTGACGCAAAAGGGTCGCATCCATTTTTGCCAAATCAAATCCATTTTCATTGACTTCTTTTGCAGAAGGTACATTGGGTAAGTGTTGATTTGCTTCAATAAATTCTTCTACATCTTTAGTGCTATTTAAGTGGTAGTTTTCATCAAATACATAGTCAGCCCAATCAGCTGTCCCAACAGTGGCAACTTTTACTTTTTCAGTCAAAATGCCATCTTTAACATATAGTCTGTAGCCTGTAGGAGTAGTTGGGAAACCGACAATAATATTGCCACTTACACGCAAGTCAGAAGCAGGTTTATTGGGGTTTTGAGCACCGACATAAACATCTTTTCCAGTATTAAAATTGAGGTATAAATGGTCTAGGGCAGAACTGTAAGATTCTTTGCCATTAATAAATCTGGTTCTAAGTTGACTGGGATTGTTTCCACCAACATTTATATGGCCTCCGACAGTTAATCTGAAACCAGTAGAAGGTGAGCTATTAATGCCTACATTGTAATTTGTTGTAAGATTAGAGCCACTTAGTGTCCAGTTTTGGGCATTGCTTGTAGTATTAAAACCCAAAAATAAAGTAATGATCGAAAGTGCTGTCATTAAAAATTTAAAATTTTTCATGGTTTGTATATTTTAAAGTTAAAAAATGTATTGAGTTGATAAATGGACATAAATTGCCCATTAAGCTTTTAGCTTTTTAAAAATGTATATCCTTTTTAAGAATATAGATTGAGCCTAATCAAAACACCATTGTGTATTAAACCCTTAATGTTATTTTGTTGGTACAAATATAAAGGCAAATCCAAGGAGATGTAAAACACAAATTAGAAGTATTGTCGTTATTAAATAGAGGCTTCTGATTGTTTTTTTAGGTTTAATCTGCTGATTTTTAGTTGATTGCGTTTTTGTCTTGCATCTTTGTTTTTTAATACTTTATTTGAAGGGATTTAATTCGTTTAATGTTCAATTTAAATTTAATTGGTTTCAAAAAAGACAGGATGTCATCATTCAAAACTAAATTTCTAATATTGTTTGTAGTATAAATGTATTTTGTATTTGATTTTGAAAATTATATTAATAAGTATGAACGGAACGCTCAGACTTTCAAACGAAGTTTAGTCCCCGCTGTACTCTTGTACTTGCTGCATTGTTGGGGCGTTCATTAAGGTCGTTCCTAGTCTTCCTAACGTCAGCCGTCGGTACTCCCTACTTCACAGCCCCACCAAAAGCAGCAGGTACCGTTCCCATCGGGCGTAGATAGAATGTTTACTGCTTCGTCTGATTTGCGACCACATTCGACCCTTTTACAGGAGTATAGCAGTTACAGACATTGCGTGCAACGTCTCTAAAAAGAACCTAATGTGGGCAGGAAATAGCCATTTTTCGCCCAATCTAATTTTCCATCGAACAAGTCTTTTATACAATTTTGCCTATGTAACGCAAAATGCTTATTTTTGTCTTAGATATAGATACAAAGAAGAAATATTACTAGATTCAGAAAATCAAGCAAAGATGAAAATTTTACATACAGCCGATTGGCATTTGGGCAAAAAGCTCGAAGGCTATCCCAGACTAGAAGAACAAAAATTAGTATTAGACGAAATTTGCCAAATAGCCGATAAACAAAAAGCAGAAGTGGTCATAGTCGCAGGAGACCTCTACGATCATTTTACTCCCTCCAATGATGCAACTGAACTTTTTTACAAAACCTTTAAACGACTCAGCAATCACGGAAAAAGAGCGGTCATTGCCATTGCTGGCAATCACGATTCTCCCGAACGCATAGAAGCCCCACACCCACTCGCCAAAGAATGTGGAATCATCTTTGTCGGTTTTCCCAACACCATTGTACAGCCTTTTAAATTGGATTCAGGTTTGGAAGTCCTACAGTCAGAAGAAGGCTTCATTGAATTAAAATTACCCAATAATCCCATACCACTACGTTTGCTATTAACACCCTACGCCAATGAACTCCGCCTCAAAAAATTTTTAAATGACGATGAGCAAGGAACTGAACTCCGTCTACTCCTTAAAAACAAATGGCAGACTTTAGCCGATCAATATTGTGATAAAAAAGGCATCAACCTATTGATTGCCCATCTCTTTTTTATGGAAAAAGGCAAAGCCTTTGAAGAAGAACCTGAAGGAGAAAAACCGATTATGATTGGAGGGGCAACCGCCATACATACTGTGGATGTTCCCAAACAAATACAATATACAGCATTGGGGCATTTGCACCGTTACCAAGATTTGGGTGGAGGCAAAGCTCCTGTTGTATACAGCAGCAGCCCCCTTGCCTACAGTTTTGCCGAAGCCAACCAAACCAAATATGTGGTGATGCTAGAACTGGAAGCAGGCAAAAAAGCAAAGTTTGAAAAAATAGCCTTGACAAGTGGCAAACCCTTGTTAAGACAATCAGTCGAAAGTATTGAAGAAGCTGTTGAATGGTTGAATGAACACCAAGACGCTTGGGTTGAATTAACAGTCATATCAGATGATTTTTTAGATGGACAACAATTGAAGCAATTGCATGCAGCCCATTCAGGCATTGTTAAAATCATTCCACAATTGACCATAGATTTAGAAACCCAATCAGACATCATTCAAAATTTAGATTTAAGCCAAAGTATGGATGAACTGTTCAAACAATATTTTAAATACAAACACGGACAAGAACCCAGCGAAGAATTAATCGCATTGTTCAAAGAAATGAAGGGCATCACCCCACCACCGTAGGGGCGAATAATTATTCGCCCGAACCGAAAACGGGCGCAAAAAACCGTAGGGGCAGTGCCTTGTGCCTGCCCGAACAGAAAACGGACGCAAAAAAAACGAACCAACGAAGAACAAAACATGCCAAATACGCCCGATAGTAACGAATATGGTGGAGATGTAGAGACAAGGCATGCCTTGTCTTGGAAGAACCACCATAGCAGTGGATAGCGGGGACACCCGAACATTTGAAAAAACAACGTTCCGTCCCATTCAAAAACAACCGTAGGGGCGATCCCGAAAAAATCGGGACGCCCGAACCCAAAACAGGCGTAAAAAACAAAAGTAAGGGCATCCCTTGCGGTTACCCCAAAGTAAGGGCATCCCTTGCGGGTGCCCCAAAGTGTAATGGCAGTGCGTTGCGGATAAAGTGG
>JAHDIA010000461.1 GCA_020631035.1 Chitinophagales bacterium
TTGATAAAGCTCAAAGGCATATCAAACTCAAAATTGGTTACCTCAAAACGACTAAAAAAATCGTCTACAAAAGTGGTTCCATCTACCTGAATTTCGATGTGTTTGTCATCAATAACCCCGGTAGATTTGTTACGACCAACCACTCTGGCCAAAACATGTGCTTCTTCGGGAGCACTGTCATATAAGTGAGGAGTAGGAATGCGCTGGTCAAAACCACCATTGCTTCCTACTGGAGGCAAATCTGTCAAGTCACGGATAACCGAACTGGTGTAGCCTTCTCCCTCATCAAAAGTAGAAAAATAACTAAAGGCCCCACTTACATAGTAAGGCTCACCAAAGTGAAACGTATTATCAGTTACCAAAACAGATTCATGCATAAAGTACTCCTCAGCTGGAGGCGCATTGCTGATGTCATTGGCAACATCTTCAAACCTTTCATGAGAACCAGAGGCATCAGATACTAAAAAATAAGTACTTCCTTTAGAGAATAAACTGGTATGATCTTGTAATTGCTTGTCTGGAGTAGCAAACAATTTTGTATCCAGTTCGCCATCGTTTCTTTGACCATAAAATTCTATGTAATCACCAGGTCCAAAAGAACCATTGGTACTCACATAAATGGGTATTTGCTCCCCTTTGTAAAACAACTTAAAGTCGGAGCCTTGCAATCCTATACCTGAGCCAGATAGTGCCGCATAGGAGAGACGGTGAATCCCTGTTTCTTCAGTCTGAAACTTATAATAAGTCTTGGAAAAGTCTATCCATTCATTATTATACTGTGATTGTAACAGAATTGGAATTAGGAATAAAACAATTAGAAATAGTTTTAATTTCTTCATCTGAAAGAAATGATATTTTGTTAAGAATTTATTTTCAAATATGTATAATGTGCTAAGTATTATTGTTAGTGATTGTATTTGTTTCCCGTTTCTATCAAATAGATATTCAATCTTTATAGATTGGTGCAGTTGCCTGTCATAATGTTCCTTTTGGTTTTCAAACCAATTTGCTCAAAATTAAAGAATTAACATCTGTTAAAATGTCTTATATGTGAACCTTTGGCTTTTTGTGCAAAGATGAAGGATATATTTGTAACAAACACAAAGAAAAAACCTTATTTGTACTAGGAATTTGGACTCAAATAAGTCAGCTTCTATATTTAAATGTTTGATTAATACTAAGTTATCATTCTTTTTTTGTGTATAAATAAAAGAATTGTATAATGCACTTATAGGTTAGCTAAACAATTTACTGCAAAGATTCACATAAAAATTGAGATTTTTCTGAAGATTTGTACCTAAATCTTACAAACTGAAAAATAAAAATGTTTGATATACTCAAATTTTAAATGAATTTGTTTGATTTTTGGGCAATGTATTGGATACTAGGCTACGTCTTGGTCTGGTTAACCAACGCATGTTGTGGGCTGCGTCTTAAAGTGCATCCTCCCGCTCATCCGACGCCTCTTTAATTGTTTAGATGGCGGGCATCTGAATACATTCCACTTTGTTGATGCCCCCCATCTATCTAGTATAGTGTAAGATGCGAGGCATTTTGGAAATGCCAGGCATCACAATTTTTTTTGGCGTGAAGCGGATGGAAAAGAGAATCGACACTGTCCAAAGCTTGCGATGCTTACGCCCGATAGTAGCGGATATGGCGGCATTTTGTTATATTTCGTAGAGACATTGCACGCAACGTCTGTACTTGTGTAGCGGTGAAGCGAAATATTGCCTAGTCGCCATAGCAGCGGATAGCGGGGACACACAAAGAATCGAAGAACCAAACGTTCCGTACAAGAAAAAAAATTATGCTTATTACCCAAAACTTGACCTATTCTTACAACCGCAATACCCAATTTGCCTTTCCCGATTTGGATTCTACAGGGCTGGATTCTCTACTGATTTTGGGACCCTCAGGTTGTGGCAAATCAACCTTCTTACATTTACTTGGAGGATTGCTCAAACCAGATAGCGGACGTATTGAGTTAAATAAGACAGACTTGACGGCCCTTAATGGAAGGGCTTTGGATAAATTTAGAGGGCAAAACATAGGCATCATTTTCCAAAAATCACATTTGATTGCAGCTTTGAGTGTGTGGGACAATCTCAAAATGCCCTGCCATTTGGGAAATACCACCTTTGACAAACAATTGGCGAATGATTTGCTTGAAAAATTAAACATTCAAGCACACAAAAACAAAAAACCATTTCGACTCAGTCAAGGTGAGCAACAAAGGGTCAATATTGCCCGTGCCTTGATGAATCGACCCAAAATTGTCTTGGCAGATGAACCCACTTCTAGCTTAGATGATCGCAATTGTTTGGAGGTTATTGACCTACTCAAAACTCAGGCGAAAGAACACCAAGTACAACTCATTATAGTCACCCACGACAACCGACTAAAAGAGGTGTTTGCCAAGCAAATAGAATTGATGCCACAACAAACAACACACTGATTATGAATATTTTAAAATTAAGTTGGGCATATTTGAAAGCCAAGCCTCTATCAAGCTTGTTGAGTGTATTGCTTTTGGCAATGGCCATTGGAATCATCTCTCTTTTGCTGATGTTGAACAAGCAATTTGAAGGACAGTTTACCAAAAATATTAAGGGGGTTGATATGGTGTTGGGAGCCAAAGGCAGTCCCTTGCAACTCATTTTGTCAAGTATCTACCATATTGATGCACCAACAGGCAATATTTCTTACAAACAAGCCAAAGGTATTCTCAAAAATCCACTGGTCGAAAAAGGTATTCCTCTAGCATATGGTGATGCCTATAAAGGATATAGAATTGTAGGAACCAATCAATTGTATCCCCAACATTACAATGCCCAGATTAAAGAGGGGAGGGAGTGGGAAAAAGATTTTGAGGTAAGCATTGGTGCCAATACAGCCGAAAATCTGGGTCTAAAAATTGGAGATCAGTTTTTTAGCTCCCACGGCTTACTCGATGATACCCATAAACACGAATCACAAGCCTATACAGTTTGTGGTATTTATGAACGCAGCAATACCGTCATTGACCAGCTCATTTTGGGTAGTATTGCCAGTGTCTGGAAAATTCATGACGAAAGCCATCACGAACATGGGGAACATGACAGTCACGAACACCATGAACACGATGGGCATGAACACCACGAACACGATGGGCATGAACACCACGAACACGATGGGCAGGAACACCACGAACACGATGCCTCGACAAGTTCAACTACTGAGGTTGCTGAGTCTGTCAAAGCAGAGCCTGATAATGCAGAAATTACAGCTATGTTGGTCAAGTTCCGTAGTCCAATGGGTTTGATGCAGTTACCACGAATGGTCAATGAACAAACCCCAATGATGGCGGCGCTGCCCTCTATTGAAGTCAACCGTCTGTTTAGTCTATTTGGGGTGGGGATGGATATGCTCAAACTCTTGGCATACACCATTATGTTTATTTCTGCCATCAGTGTATTTGTGTCACTTTTTAATTCACTCAAAGAACAACGCTATGAATTGGCACTAATGCGTTCGATGGGAGCATCAAGAGCCTATTTGTTTGCCCTTATTGTTTTGGAAGGTTTGGTTTTGGCACTATTGGGCTTGCTTAGTGGAATTTTATTGAGTCGTATTGGCTTATATGTGGTGTCAAACTTTGTTAAATCGGACTACCATTATAATCTTTCAGTAGGTGGATTTGTCAAAGAGGAGTTATATTTGTTTGGCATAACACTGATTTTAGGGATTGTCGCTGCCGTCATTCCAGCTATTATGGCTTATCGAACCGACATTGCCAAGACTTTGTCAGCCAATTAAATCGTAAAATAATTACTTAAATGTTTAAGAAATACATTGCTTTTTTCGCCATTGCTTTAACAATACTTTTTTCCAGCCAAATCCTCAACGCCCAAAAAGAGATAGATTGGGATTTGTTGGCAGATTACAACTTTGAATTACAGTTTGATGAGGAGAGTGAACTCTATTTTAGACAACCCCTTTTTAGCAAGAAAGTCAAAAAACTAAAAGACCAAGATGTGTACATCACAGGCTATATGATTCCAGTCGATGTCTCTTCCAATTATTATGTTTTATCGGCCTTCCCCTTTGCCAATTGTTTCTTTTGTGGTGCAGCAGGTCCTGAAACAGTCATCGAACTCAAACTCAAACCAGGACATCGCCGTTTTAAGACCGACGAGCGACTCACCATCCGAGGTGTATTCAAACTAAATGCAATGGATATGTACCAATTGAGCTATCTTATGCATGAAGCCGAAGTTTACGAACCCCCAAAACAGTAGAGAGCATTCACGAATGCTCTCGAACCCGAACCACCAAGTAAAATTCACGAATTCTCTCACACCCAATCCCGTAGAGAGCATTCACGAATGCTCTCGAACCCGAACCACCAGGTAATTAAGGAATAAGGACCACCCAGAAATCTTGAATTTTCAATCTTAAATCTATCAATCAAAAACCTCATTTGCAATCAACATAGCCTCCCTAAACTCATCCATATCTAGACGGGTATCTACACTTTGATTGGCAAAGTAATGTAGCATATTTTCGGTGGGCATATTCCCGACCAAATCATCCTTTGCCATAGGGCAGCCACCATAGCCTTTGATGGCTCCATCAAAACGTTTACAACCATTGGCAAAAGCGGCGTGTACCTTCGCTTCCCAGTTATCGGGCTTGGTGTGGAGGTGGACGCCCAATTCGGTCTTAGGGTAATTCTCAGATAAAGCGGCAAATGTTTCCCCAATTTGTTTGGGTTCAGCCATACCAACTGTATCAGCTAGTGATACAATTTCTACTCCTGCTGAGATCAAGCGATCAACCCAATGTTCTAAAATGGCGACATCCCAAGGGTCATCATATGGATTCCCAAAGGCCATAGAAGTATAGACAACAAGGGATTTACCATGCATGTCACATAAGTTTAGGGTTGTTTCTACCAATTCAAATGCCTGCTCTTGGGATTTTTTGGTATTGCGTTGTTGGAAGGTTTCTGAAATAGAAAAGGAAAAGCCCAAGTAGTCAATCTCATCATAATCGCAAGCTTGCAATACACCTCGTTCATTGGCGACAATTGCCAATAATTTGGAGGTGGTCTCAGACAAATCTAAGCGAGCCAATACACTATGGGTATCTCGCATTTGAGGAATGGCTTTGGGGGAGACAAAACTGCCAAAATCAATGGTGTTGAATCCGACCTTCAACAGCTGATTGATGTATTTAACCTTGAGGTCTGTAGGAATAAACTCATGGATTCCTTGCATCGCATCTCTGGGGCATTCTATTATATTGAGCATTGATCTTTTTGTTTAAATTTATG
>JAHDIA010000462.1 GCA_020631035.1 Chitinophagales bacterium
ACTCTTTTGAAGTTGTATTTGTTATTCATAATCATAAGGTATGGTTTTATTTCAAAATTAGTCGGTAGCCACTGCCTACTCTAAAAGAGCAAGCAGTGGTGGTATTTGCTTTAAGGTAATTTTTGCTGTATAATAAAGTTTGGAGCTGCATTAAAGTTCTCTGGGTGGGTAACCACATTAAAGAAATTTAGGTTTGGCTCATTATTTACTCCTTGGTAAATCAACTGACAATTCATATCTGCATCTGCTGCGTGATAAGATTCTAAAATGTAGTTGATTTGTGTATTGACATTTCCAGGAGCTGTCAAGATTGCAAAGAATCCTTCATTGTTGTCTGTATCGTTTCCTTGGAAAATGATTTTGTCATCTCCATTTGCATTTCCTGCCCACAAAGCTTTGCGCCCATTTGGCAACTCAACTTGTGCTGTAGGACCGCCATATGTAGCAGTACTTGGTGAAGTGAAATCTACTGTAGAGATTGTCCCTTTACCAATAGAAACAGTATTGGCAGTCATAGCAGCCAAGTGGTTTCTGTGGCAAACAGATATATAGTAGTCATCTGGGTCAACATCAAATGATACTTGTGATATTCCATCTTTATTGACGACGTCTCCATCTTTTTGTAACAAAGCAGCTTTGCGAGCAACAATTTGACTTGGATTGTTTTTGTCACGCAATTCAACCATTACCCAATCAATAACGGCATCTGTGCCACCAAGATTTAAAACAAAGTTGCTTACTGTTTCATTACCATCATAGTTCAAACTTGGGTGGTCTCCATATGGTTGATTGTTTGGAATCAAACCTTCTGAACGCAATTCATCACTCATCAAAGCGACATTGCTCTTGGTACTATTTTCAGCTTCTTGTTCAGGTTTTGGAGCAGGAGCTGGTGCATCGTCTAATGCAGGACCTTGCAAGACCATTTTCAAATCTACTGTTCCTCTAAATGGAATGTAACCCGCATCAATGGTTGGGTCATACTCCCCTGGATTAAGGTCGATAACATCAGTAAAGCCCATAAAGTCAGCATTGCTATCATTAGGGTCGCCAGCACTTGCCAAACCAGTATTGAGGGTACGAGAGAATCCAGTAACATTGCCAAATGAAACCACATAAAGCATAGTAGGATCAAGTTCAGTAAATTGATAGAAACCATCTCCATTGGTTGTTGTAGTCGCAATCGCATTGTTCAAATCGTCAGCTTTGTATAAGTTTACTTCTACACCTGGAAGTGGATCATCAATAGGATCTTGAATACCATTGGCTTCATAGTCGATAAAAGTATAGTCTCCTAAGCTAGCCAATAAAGGTGCGCAATCTTCTACAGTAATGTTTATTTGATCAGTAGCTGTACATTCATTACAATCTGTAGCAGTCACTGTATAAGTACCTGCTTGGCTTACTGTAATTGAAGCACCATTTTGACCATTTGACCATTGATAAGAAATATTATTACCACAATCAGAACCAGAAGCATTGGCGGTCAAAGTAACTGATGCATCAGAACAGATGTTTGTAGGACCACTTGGGTTGATGTTTACATTTAAATTACAAACAGGCGTACAATCTTGTACGACAATTGTAATGGTCTCTTCATCACAAACCAATCCATCTGCTCCGTTTTTGCTAAACAATTTGGCATTGATGGTGTAAGTACCTGGATTGGCCCAGAACTGATTAGAGTCATAAGTAAGCTCGTTTTCTATATTGGTAATGTTGACACCAGGACCTGTAATGTGGTAACGCAAACTTTCGTGGTCGCCACTAACCAAAGTTCTGATGCGAATGTCTTGTGTAAAGTCAGACTCACAGAACATCATACCATTGTTCACATTGATTAAGTTTCCACCATCTTGAGGGTTGATTTGGAAACCTGTAATTTGACCATTGCAATTGGTACATCCATCTCCACAAGGCGTAACGGTCAAGTTGCCATTACAATTGACATTGTAACTTTCGTCAACAGCACAGTTGCTAAAGTTACAGTCTTTACTGGTAATGCGAATCATATCTCCAGCACCACTGTAGAAAGTGTAAGTAGCCGATTCACAAGGGTGTAATGTGCCCACATAAACATCGCCACTAGGAATCCACGAAAATACATCGACAGCACAGCTACCATTGTTGGTGACTGTTACAGGGCAGGTAGGAGGAGGTGGTGGGGGAGAACAATCTTCTACTGTGAAAGAAATACCTGTTTCGTCACACAATTGTCCACTCAAATCATTCCCACTGTACAATTTTGCACTGATATGATAAGTACCAGGCGTTGCCCAAAACTGCTTAGAATCGTAAGTCAATTGGTTTTCTGTGTTGGTCCATGTTCCACCAGGACCAGTGATGTGGAAGCTCAAACTTTCGTGATTGCCATTGACCAAAGCACGAATTCTGATATCATTGCTAAAGTCAGATTCACAGAAAGAAGCTCCATTGTATAAGTCAAACAAACCACCACCATCTTGAGGATTGAGTTTGAAGCCTGTGATTTTGCCATCACAGACTTGATTACAGCCACCAGTATTGATATTGTGATTGTATTCATTGCAACCAGGTACAGTATACATCGCCCCATCCATCCAAGAGTTGGTACCTAAGTTGTAGAAGTTCCACATATGACCCTGATAGGTCTGAACTGACCAAGATTGACCTGGTTGAATGGTAGCGTACCAAATATCAGGATCACCATTGCCTTGCCACCAATATACATCGACAGCATGACAGCCTGTGTTGTGAATATTGAGCCAAGCACAATTGGTTGTTTCATTTGCATTGTTATTACAGCCACCAGTATTGATATTGTGATTGTATTCATTGCAACCAGGTACAGTATACATCGCCCCATCCATCCAAGAGTTGGTACCTAAGTTGTAGAAGTTCCACATATGACCCTGATAGGTCTGAACTGACCAAGATTGACCTGGTTGAATGGTAGCGTACCAAATATCAGGATCACCATTGCCTTGCCACCAATATACATCGACAGCATGACAGCCTGTGTTGTGAATATTGAGCCAAGCACAATTGGTTGTTGTTTCAAGCATCTCATTAGTACTGTTGTTGTTTGCCAAGGTATTGGGAGAGGCAAAGAAACAACAGCATAACATAATGAGGATACTTGCCGAAATTTTTTTCAGTAATGTAGTTAAAGTTGTGTTCATAATTAATTTTTTAAGTGTTGAGGGTAAACCCTTAATCTTGCTTTATCAGCTAGTTATTGCATATAAGTTGATTTTGTCAAACAATATGAGGGGAGTAAAAAGTGATACCAGCGCACCACATTCTATCCTAATACATTGATATTGAATAGGTAGTAGTGGAATAGTAGGAGTTGTATGTATTTAGTGGTATCTTGGCTCTTGAGGGGAGCAGAGTAAACCTGCACGCAGATTCAACTCTAAATTACATGGAAAAACAGATATAGACAAGGTTTTGTCCTTAATTCTACAACTTTCTTTCTCATTTTGGGACACATTTTCCCAGAAAGTCACTTGTTTGAATTGAAAATTGAAAATTTGAAATTCAAAATTAGGGATGTTTTATTGTTGTTAAGTAATGGCAAACAAGATGTTCCTTGTTTCATTCCAGTCCAAATTGGGAATCGAACCGCCGATGCGGTTATTTTTGAGCACTACTAAAAGGTGTACGCTTTAGCTTAATAAATATTAGAAGCTTGGGAAGTAGCGGCGGATAAAACTTTGATTCGAAGGGCAAAGAGCAGCGAAACTACGCCTGATGGAAGTACATACCATGTATGACTGACAGCAGGGACCCAAGTTCGTTTGAAAAACCAGCATTCCGTTCGAATAGATTCAAAATTGAAAACTCAAAATTCCCTAATCTTAAATTTTGAATCTTGAATCATTTTAATTCCTTCTTCAAATATTTGGCAGTATGACTCTTTTTGTTCTTTGCAACTAGCTCAGGTGTACCCTCTACTATGATTTGTCCCCCATTTTGTCCCCCTTCTGGTCCCAAATCAATGATGTGGTCGGCAACTTTGACCACATCCAAATTGTGTTCGATGACAATGATGGAATTGCCCTTGTCAACCAGTTTGTTCAAGACCTTTAAGAGCATTTTGATGTCCGCAAAATGTAGGCCTGTCGTAGGTTCATCCAAAATATAAAGTGTCTTACCTGTGGCGCGTTTGCTCAGTTCTGAAGACAACTTGACCCGTTGAGCCTCCCCCCCTGAAAGGGTTGTGGCTGACTGACCCAGTGTGATGTAGCCCAAACCAACATCTTGCAAAGTTTTTACCTTTCGGTAAATTTTGGGAATGGGTTCAAAAAACTCCACTGCCTCGTCAACTGTTAGATTGAGTACATCGCTGATAGACTTGCCTTTGTAGCGAATTTCTAAGGTTTCTCGATTGTAACGCATGCCCAAACAAGTCTCGCATTGAACATAGACATCGGGCAAGAAATTCATCTCAATGGCACGCATACCACCACCTTCGCAAGTCTCACAACGCCCACTCTTTACATTAAAGGAGAAACGCCCTGCTTTGTAGCCCCGTATTTTAGATTCGGGCAACATCGCATACAAATTCCGGATTTCAGTAAAAACACCTATATAAGTGGCAGGATTGGAACGGGGCGTCCGTCCAATGGGCGATTGGTCTATTTCAATTACCTTATCAATGTGTTCCAAGCCTTCGATAGACTCATATTTCAACGGTCGCTTTTTGGCGATGTAATTGGGTCCTCGCCTTACAAAATGTCGAAATAGGGTATAGGGGTTCGTTGATAAGCGTAGATTTACCACTACCTGACACTCCCGTAATGCACACAAATTTGCCCAAGGGAATGTTTGCGGTTACATTTTTGAGGTTGTTGCCTTGTGCGCCCTTGAGTGTCAAAAGATTGCCATTGCCCGCTCGACGTTCTTTGGGTACAGCGATTGCTTCGGCTTCATTCAAATAGCTTGCGGTAAGGGTCTTAAATTTCTTGAATTTTTTTGGATCATCTTCAGCAACGACTTGGCCGCCATGTTCGCCCGCTCCTGGGCCCAAGTCAATCAAATGATCTGCCGCCAACATAATGTCCTTGTCATGTTCGACCACCAAAACAGTATTGCCCACATCGCACAATTCCCGTAAAGAATTGATGAGTCGGTGGTTGTCTCTTTGGTGTAACCCAATACTCGGCTCATCCAAAATATAGGTAATGCCGACCAATTGAGAACCAATTTGAGTTGCCAGACGAATGCGCTGTGATTCACCACCCGATAAGGTACGGGCAGGGCGGTCCAATGCCAAATAATCCAAGCCCACATCTAGGAGAAATTGTAGGCGAGTGGTGA
>JAHDIA010000463.1 GCA_020631035.1 Chitinophagales bacterium
GGAAGATAGTTTACAAAAAATCAATCAAGATTTTAAAGCGGCCAAAACCTTATTGCCCCAGTTAAATTTTCTCATTATCACCTTGGGCACCGCCATTGTATACCGCCACAAAAAAACACAACAAATTGTCGCCAATTGCCACAAAATACCTGCTAGAGAATTTGATCGCTATTTTTTAAATTTAGAAGAAAGCATTGCGTATTTAGAAGAAAGCATTGAGGCAATAAAGCACTACAATCCACAATTAAAAGTTATTTTGACTGTCAGCCCTATTAGACATTGGAAAGATGGTGTACTTGACAATCAAAAAAGCAAGGCCATCTTACACCTTACTACCAGAACTGTAGCAGAACAAAATGAGTGGGTAGAGTACTTTCCTGCCTACGAATTGCTGATGGACGATTTGCGAGACTATCGCTTCTACAAAGCCGATATGCTCCATCCCAATGACATTGCCATTGAATACATTTGGAACAAGTTTGTACAAACTTTTATTGAGGAGGACAGTCAGGTTTTTATTCAGCAATATAAAAAAGTGCTACGTTCCCTCAATCACCGCCCACGCATCCCTCAAGCATACAAACATCAACAATTCTTACAAAAGTTGTTGATAGATTTTACAGAATTGGAATCAAAATATCCAAACTTTGATTTTTCAAAAGACAAAAAACAACTTCAAAAACAAATAAGTGGCGAATGGTACAACAAAATGTAATGTAGTGGGTTTCTAAAAAGGATGCGACGAAGAACGAAAAGAACCGAATCTACACCTGATAGTAGCGGATACCCCGCAGTGGGGTTCGACAGGCTCACCCCACGAAATTGATTTGATCAACTCAGCCTCTGTTTGAAATTGCTTTCTATTTTGGAACTAAGTGCTGAGCCTGTCGAAACCAAACGAGGAGTAGCAGCGGATAGCAGGGAGACACCAAGGTTTGGAAAATCAGCGTTCCGTCCAAATTGCAAAAAAATTGATATATAAACTTTCATTAACCGAGTAATTTTCATTACTACTTAAATTTAAAAATTATGGCTATTAAATTAGGAGACATCGCACCAGATTTTACCGCTCAAACGACTCAGGGCGAAATCAAGTTCCACGAATGGTTGGGCGAAGGCTGGGGTTTGTTGTTTTCACATCCTGCCGATTTTACCCCTGTTTGTACAACTGAACTGGGAATGACTGCAAAGTTAAAAGATGACTTTGCCAAAAGAAATGTAAAAGTATTGGCATTGAGTGTAGACGATTTGGAATCGCACAAAAACTGGATTCCAGACATCAATGAAACACAAGGAACGAGCGTTAATTTTCCCATCATTGCCGATCCTGAAAAAAAGGTCGCTACAATATATGATATGATGCACCCCAATGCGTCGTCTACCATGACAGTCCGCTCTGTTTTTGTCATTGCACCTGATAAGACGGTGAAATTGACCCTCACCTATCCTGCTGCTACAGGACGTAATTTTCAAGAAATTTTAAGGGTAATAGATTCTTTGCAACTAACAGCCAAACATAGTGTCGCAACTCCTGCCGACTGGAAACAGGGGGAAGATTGTATTGTCTCTCCTTCGATTGCAACAGAGGACATTCCTGCGAAATTTCCTAAAGGGCATAAGGTGATTAAGCCGTATTTGCGTACTACACCACAGCCAAATTTGGATTAAATAAAAAACATTGGAGTTGTAGAGACGCCATTTGTGGCGTCTTTTTTTATGATATGTAATGTGTGTTTCCTGTTGGATTAGAATGGAACGCTGGCAACTTCGTGGGTGGGTGTCTTCCCGCTGTCCACTTATACTTGCTTCCTCCCCACACCATTCAGTAAGGTCGTCTCTTGTCTTCGTGCCTCAGCCTACGATCCTTCCTACTTCATAGGCGTGTCTCGGTAGCAGGTACCGTTTCCATCGGGCATATTGGGGCATGTTTTGTCCTTCGTATTTTCGTGGTAAAATTGTTAGGATAAGCATTGCATCCCTACCGATATATTTTGTTAGGATGCAAGCATTGCATCCCTACCGATATATTTTGGGATTGTTATTTTGTTAGGACGCAAGCATTGCGTCCCTACGGATATGTTTTGGGATTTTTATTTTGTTTTTTCCCAAAAGACACCACATTGTACAACAAAATCAACAATGCCCAAAACGCCAAAAACCCACACAAGGCAAAAAATATCAACTGCCAATTCATAAAACTACCTTTTATAAAATCACAAAATGCATAGTATTCCTACCGTACACACCAAAATGGGTACAATACACACTAATCAATAAATAAGAATGGGTAAATATTTTTTTCGCTCCACCAATTGTATCTAAATCGAGCTAAGTTTATGGTCTCATTTAGTTCTACGCTAAAAAATGAAAAGGGTTAGAATTATACTTGGTTTTATAAATAGAAAAACCTACCTTTGTAAGAAGTTAAATCCCCCCAATATATACTTATGTTGTAATGCAAATTTTTTTTTTTGCTTCACTCATAGATACATTTCCAAGACTAGCAAGCTGTTATCCATTACAATACAGTTAATGCTTTAAAGATGTCCAATTTATATCAACTTATTCAATCATTAAATAAATCAGAAAAAAGATATTTCAAGCTCTATGCACAAGCCTTTGTCAAAGAGCCCAGTACTTACTTGCAATTGTTTGATGCTATAGACAAAGCTGAAGCATTGGATGAAAAAGCTTTGATAGAAGAATTTGACATCAAACACTTTTCGGTTACCAAAAAATACCTTTTTGATAACATTGTCAAAAGTCTTAGAAGTTATCAAGCAGAACAAAAGCCCATTTTTCAGATTTTAGATGGACTCAAAAACATTTCGGTTCTCAAAAACAAGGGTTTGCTTGCAGATGCCATTAAGGCTTATGAAAAAACCGAGAAACAACTCAAGGAGTATCATTTGTATACCTTTTTGATTGAATTGCTTACAACAGGTGAGTTTTTATGGTCTGCTTATTTGCCCAATAAAGAGGTAAGTGCCAAACAAGAGGAAATACACCAACAAAAACTGCTCTACATTGAATACCTAGATGCCATTACCCGTTATAGAGCGTTGGCACGTTCCATCAAAAACACCATCCGCAAATCTCGCCCCATTCGCAACGAAGCACAAGCAGAAGATATGCAGGCATTTCTAGCGCACACACTCTTACAAAAAAAGCCCAGCTCTCAAAACATCATTGCCCGTGCCTTGTATTATGAGTGTCAAACAATGTGTTTGATGACCTTGCTAGAATACAATAAAGTCAAAGTATTGTTGAAAGAAGCCATTGATTTGCTACAAGAACAAAAAGAAAAGTCCATTGTCTATCACAAAACCCTGATTGCCAATTTGAACAATGCTCTTTTGGTCAATGCCAAATTGCAAGATGACAAAGCATTTTGGGAGTATGCCGAACAATATGGTTTGCTCCAACAGGAACTCAATGGCAAAATCAATCACGGTTTTGACGTGGTAATGCAAAAATTGCACTACAATTTTATGATGCATCATTGGGCAGAAAAAAACGATTTTTCAGCCATCACTGAAATGGCCAAAGAAGTCAAGCAATTTTGGGAACAAGAGGAAACCCTCCTAGACACTGATTGGAAAATGACAGTCGCTTTTTTTATGACCCAAGCCTTTTTCTACCTCAAGGAGTTTGACAAAGCCTTGGAATGGAATATGCTTCTGTTAGAAGAGGAAAAAAACAATCCCAAACTGCCTTGTATCTGCAATGCACGGGTATTCAACCTAATGATTCATACCGAAACCAAGAATTTTATCCTTCTCAACTCTTTGTTTCGCTCTACCTATCGCTTTTTCAAGAAGAACAAACGCTTGTTTGAGTCGGAGCGTGCCTTACTCAACTTTTTTAAGTGGCTGGGTAACAACGACATGCATCCCAAACTCAATGAACGTTTCCTCAAATTATTGGACAATTTGGAGAAGTGTGCCCAAAACAAATACGAGCAAAATTTCTTAGAAGAGATGAAACTTTCGATATGGATAAATGAGAAAAAAAAGCTATATGCCTAATCAAATTAAAAATAGAAACCTTAAAAAGGCTTTTTTTTGGTATCAAAATTAAAGTATCAAGTCTTTATTTTTAGGTCTATATATTGAACACGACAAAAAATCAATTAATTATGAACAATTTTAACACAAAAAAGAAACTTGATCAATTTCAAGAACATCAATTAGAACAAGATCAATTAGCTGAAGTCAAAGGTGCTTGGCAAATGAGTATCCCCCTTTTTTACAACCCATTTACCCGCCAACAAGCCTCTTTGGTCATTATGTCTAAACCAGAAAACCCATTTGCTTTAGAAAGCTGTATTGCCATTAGTGATGGAGACTCTCTGATTTGATTTTTTAAACATTACTTTTGTATCTCTCCTTTCCTTTCCACATCACCATTTTCTTTTCATACTCTTTTCAGGATTGTCATATAAAAATGGCTTAATGGGATTTTTATATACATTATCTTCCAATACAAAATACACTTAAACAATTAAATTAAGGATTGTGCTTGCTAATTAAAATCAATTCTTTCTTAAAGGGCAATGCTGGGGGGCATTGCCCTTTTGTATTTCACCCCTAATTATTAAATTTAGGAATGAAACCTTAAAACACTTTTTTTCTGGTATTGACAAACTTCTAAAGTCAGCTTAAATTTGCATTGTAATTATTTCACCCTTCCACCATCACTGCGAATTAAATTTAAAATTTATTTCTCAAAATATAACAGCTAACTAAAAACGTCTATTTACGAATTATTATTTCATTTTTTAATTTAGTTAAAAACACTAATTATGAACATCTTAAACGAATTCAAGTCTTTTGAAGTACAAAATGCAGATCAAGTAAACGGAGCCTGGGGAAGCTGGGGAAGTTGGGGAAGCTGGGGAGGAAGCTATAGTTCTTCTTCTCACAGCTACAGCAGCTACAGCTATAGCGGTGCAGATGGCAAAGACGGTAAAGATGGCAAAGATGGCCACTCTTACTCTTATTCTGCCCCTTCTCATTCTTACTCTTACTCTGCACCTTCTTATCACATTGACCTTTCATCTGTTTGGTCGCACATTTCATCTTGGTGGTGCATTTAATTAAGACTAAAAAGTAACTTTAAATTTTATCCAATGTGGGAATAGTATAATAATAAAAGATCAGTTATCTTTTGTTTCTTAGTTTAAAGTTACTATCATAATTAATCAAAGTAAAGGTGGATATGTGAGAGTTCCACCTTTGCTTTTTATTACTCCTCCTCTATTTACCCAATTAACTCACCAACAACT
>JAHDIA010000464.1 GCA_020631035.1 Chitinophagales bacterium
TGATTTCAATTGTGGTATGGAAATCACAGGTCCATATTGCTTCAATTATACACCACTACCAGGCTATTATGGTATGAACAATGGCTTGTTGGTATTGGGTTGTAATGCAGCAGGTGTTTGTGATACAGTTTATGTCAATATCTTCTTTGGAGATTGTGACAACAACAATCCACCAATTGCAATGGATGATGTAGCTACTACAGATGAAAATACACCTGTAGACATTGTTGTATTTGGCAATGATTCTGACCCAGATGGAGATGCCATTTATATTTGCAATACTGCAACAGATGGTATTGCTCAAAATGGTACAGTTACTCAAACAGCTACTGGATTTACTTATACACCAAATCCAGGATTTACAGGAAGTGATAGCTTTACTTATACCATTTGTGATGGCAATGGCGGAAGCTCAACAGCAACAGTTTACATTATGGTAAATCCAGTTGAAGAAATCGATCCAAACAATCCACCTATTGCCAACAATGATAGTGGCTCAGGAGAACCAAACAATCCAGTTACCATCAATGTATTGGGCAATGATTCAGATCCAGATGGTGACAACTTAACATTGTGCAATACCACCTCAGATTTACAGCCAAGCAATGGCTCTGTAGTGGTCAATACAGATGGAACGTTGACATACATTCCTAATTTGGATTTTTATGGAACAGATAGCTTTACTTATACCATTTGCGATGGCAATGGTGGAATGTCAACTGCTACTGTAACAGTAACAATTGATCCACCAGTTGATCCAAACAATCCACCAGTTGCGGTGAACGATACAGAAAGTACTGTCGTCAATACGCCTGTAACCATTAATGTATTGGGCAATGATTCTGATCCAGATGGAGATGCTATTTACATTTGTAATACTGCTGCTGATGGTATTGCTCAAAATGGTACCGTTGTTCAAAGTGGTGACGGATTTATTTATACACCAAATGATGGATTTGCTGGAACAGATAGCTTTACTTATACTATTTGTGATGGCAATGGCGGAATGTCAACTGCTACTGTAACAGTGACGATCAATCCACCACAACCGCCACCTTGTGAATTGGTACACACACTTTGTACAGAACCATTTATCAACAATGAAGACATTTGTATTGATTTCTGTACTTTGGGAGAAGGAGCACACATTACTTCTATTGACAACATATTCAATTGTAGTGCTGAAGTATTGTCAACCAATTGCTTCAATTATGCACCACTTCCATTGTTCTATGGAGATGATTACATTACTGTTGAAGCTTGTGACAATGCTGGAAATTGTGAAACACACGAGTTCTACATTTCTGTAACCGATTGTGATGGCAACAACAGTACGCCACAAGCAGTAGATGATGCAGTAAGTACTTCTAGCAATACTTCTGTAGTAGTAGATGCAATTGCAAATGATATGGATGGCAATGGAGACCAAGTGTTCTATTGTGTTACCAGCGATGATTTGAATGCTTCTTATGGTATGGTAATACTCAACTTTGGAGAAATTACCTATACTCCAACAGCTGGGTTTGTTGGAACAGATAACTTTACTTACACCATCTGTGATATTTATGGAGCATCTAGTCAGGCTACTGTAACGGTAACTGTAACAGGTGGAAATGTCGGTGGAGGCAACACGCCTCCAATTGCCAATGATGACTTTGTTGAGTTGTCAGGTACAGACATCGCCATCAATATTTTAGAAAATGATTCTGATCCAGATGGCAACGCATTGTTTATATGCAATACACCAAGCGATTTGAATCCTGCTTATGGTACAGCAACACTCAATGGCTCTATCGTATTGTATACACCAAATGCAAATTACGTAGGTTCTGATAGCTTTACTTATACTGTTTGTGATGGTCAAGGTGGCGTATCGACTGCTACTGTATTCATTACAGGAACAATGCCAGAAGGAGCAGCCCAACCACAGCCTGAATGTGGCTATCAATATGTCGGATGTATTGAGGCAATTCAACCAACCGATATTTGTGTTACTTTCTGCGATATTGACAATGCTGAAATTACCAATGTTGAAACTACTTTCAATTGTAGCATCAGCCTTACTGATGAGCTTTGTTTCCGTTACACCAGCTTACCTGGCTACAGCGGATTAGAGGTCATCGAAGTAACTGGATGCAATGCCAATGGTGAGTGTACAAGCAGTACAGTAGAAATTCACATAGGCAATTGTGGTGAGTTGTTGGCAATGGATGATGACATTACTGGTGAAGAGAATAAATCAGCTAGTTTCAATGTTTTGGGCAATGATGCTGGTTCTGGTTTGAGGATTGTTGACCACAGCCAGCCTAATAATGGTACAATTATTGTGGCTCAAGATGGTGAAGTAATGTATACGCCAGAGACTGACTTTGTTGGTTTTGATTCATTTGAATATACTGTTGCAGATGCAGAAGCTAGACAATCAATTGCCATTGTATTTATCAATGTCCTTGAAAGTCAGGAGCTTGTGTCTGATTCAGAGAACGAAGAGACAGGGGATGAACGTGCTGGAGACAATGAGTCTAACTGTGAAATCAAAGCACCAACGGCCTTTACGCCAAACAACGATGGTATCAATGATGTGTTCACTATTCGCAACATTGACTGTTACACTAGACACAATATTACCATTTTTGATGTGATGGGTAATGTTATTTTCAAAGCAAATGAAAATAATTTCTCAGCACAAGAAGGCTGGACAGGTACAATGGGAACCAACGGAGAAGAAATTCCAGAAGGAACGTATTTCTATATTATTGAAGCAGAATCTGATTTGATTGGTACAAAACGCCACTCAGGATTTATTGAAATCAGACGCTAAGATTTAGCACTCCTTTAATCATATAGTATATGATATACCAAGGCTGGAAAAGTCTCTTTTTAGAGCCTTCTCCAGCCTTTTTATTTTAACATTTACTGTTAAAATAAAGGACTTTTCTCTAAAACGACGTCTCAAGTGTAAACATCTACCTCCAATTACTCGTACATCTAAAAGATACCAACTATCTAACTATGGCTAGTATAAAACAAACTATGCGTAAACTGACACTCCTCTTTTTACTATTGGGCGCAATCTGCCTTCAAAGCAATGCTCAAGAGCAAGACAACTATGGCTATTCACTTTATAGTCAGTATATCTTCAACGGTTTGGTACTCAATCCCGCCTACGCTGGTACCATCGAGAATGTAACCAGTCTTACCTCTTTTTACAAAAGCCAATGGGCCGCTATTTCAGGCGCACCTGTAGACATTTCTATCAGCGCCCACGCTCCATTTGGCAAACGCAAAAGAGTCGGACTGGGCATCAGCCTGAGCAACGAAAGAGTCGGATTGTCCAATCACTACGATTTGGGAATTGCTTATTCCTACAAATTTGAATTGAACAATGGAGATGTTTTTTCGGCAGGATTGCAAGGAGGAGCATTCTTATACCAAGCAAATCTACTTGATGGGGAAACCCCAGATGGAGTGGGTGTTTTCGATCCAGAACTTGATTTTGAATCTGCGTGGGGACCCAATTTCGGAATGGGATTCTATTATTATTCAGACAATTTTTACCTTGGTCTATCAACGCCTCAATTGCTTAAATACACCAATCCAGTAGGAGCCGATACCTTGGCAGTTGAAAGAAGCGAAATCAAAAAAATTCAATACCTCTTAACAGGGGGCTATGTATTCGACATCAATGACGAATTCAAGGTGCGACCCTCTTTCTTAATGAGAGTCATTCCAGCACTCATTGACCCAATCGTACTCGACATCAATGCCACATTGTTCATCAAAGAAGTCTTTTCTGTAGGCAATACCTGGCGTTTTTCTTCAGGCATCGAGCCAAGCTCAACCTCATTTATGGTTGGATATACCTTTACCAGTGGTTTGAGAATTGGTTACGCCTACGATTATTCGTTCTTCTCTGATGTCACTGGCTTTGCCTCTTCTCACGAGGTAATGATCGGTTTCGACATATTTAACGGAACCTCCCGAACAGGCGCAATGAGTCCGAGATACTTCTAAAATTAATTCAAAATTCAAGATTTAAAATTCTTCAAATATTAATTCTGAGGACTCTTAAATCTTGAATTTTTAGTTTTTAAATTAATGGTGCAACGCCATTGATTCATGGCTACGCTCGCTCTGGTTAGCCAACGCATACTTCATACTTCGTACAAGCATTCATCCGCCCGCTCGTCCTACGCTTCTTCAATAATTTTTCTCATATGAATTGGGCAAAAAGAATAGCCAACTCACCAGTTACAATTCACAATTATTTTTCCCTATTTTTGTCCCCAAAAAAAGATGAAGCTCCAAACGCCAATTTCTCTTAAAACCCTCAGCGCACTTGTCAAAGTCGAAATATTCAATCCAACAGACCAACTCATAACAGGCATCAACGAAATCCACAAAGTACAAGAAGGAGATTTGAGCTTTGTAGACCATCCCAAATACTACAAAAAGGTCTTAGCCTCAGCAGCGAGCTTTGTCCTCATCAACACCAAAGAAGTCGAGAATCCACACAACAAAATTTTATTGTATACCGAAGATCCATTCAAAGTATACAATCAATTGGTCCGTCATTTCCAACCACTTCCCACCCACGAAAGCATCCAACAAAAAGGCAAAGTTGATCCAAGTACCATTGTGTACCCCAACACCTACATTGGACCCAAAGTACAAATAGGCAAAAATTGCATCATATATCCCAATGTAAGCATTTACAATGAAGTTAGTATAGGCGACAATGTCATCATACATGGCAATTCAGTTATTGGTTCCGATGCCTTTTATTTTCAAAAAAGAGAAGGAGCCTACACCCCTATGATTTCATGTGGTAGGGTGGTCATCGAAGACGATGTCGTAATTGGTTCGGGCTGTACCGTCGACCGAGGTGTTTCGGGAGCCACCATCATTGGACAAGGAAGCAAATTGGACAATCAAATCCACATTGGACACGGATGTGTATTGGGCAAAAATTGTTTGATAGCCGCCCAAGTAGGCATAGCAGGCAAAACCCGCATTGGCAATGATGTAACCATTTGGGGGCAAGTAGGGATCAACAAAGATTTGGACATAGAAGATGGCGTGACCATATTGGCAAAATCAGGTGTAGGAAAACGATTGGAAGCAGGCAAACAATATTTTGGTATACCCGTACAAGAAGCCCGCACCAAAATGCGAGAAATGGCGACCCTGAAACATTTACCCGAAATGTGGGAAAAATTCAAAAAAATCCAATAATGTAGGGGCAGGTCTTGTGCCTGCCCGAACAGGAACCACAATATTTGT
>JAHDIA010000465.1:0-979 GCA_020631035.1 Chitinophagales bacterium
GAAGAAAAGAGCCCAAAGCTGAAGACCCCAAAGCTGAAGAACCCAAAGCTGAAGAACCCAAAGCTGAAGAGCCAAAAGCTGAAGAGCCAAAAGCTGAAACTCCAGATGTTGTAGAAGTACAAGGAGTAGCTGTTCCACCTGTTGTAGATGTTGCAGGAGTAAAAGTAGAACCTGTTACCAACCCTACTGCTACAGTCGAGCCAGATGACTTGACTAAAATCGAAGGCATTGGTCCAAAAATTTCTGAAGTTTTAGGCAATGCAGGCATCAAAACGTATACTGATTTGGCAGCAGCAAGTACCGACAAGGTAAATGAGTTGTTGGCAGAAGCTTCTTTGAGCAACCACGACCCAGGAACTTGGGGCAAGCAAGCTGAAATGGCTGCTGCTGGTAAATGGGATGAGTTGAAAAAGTGGCAAGATGAGTTGGATGGCGGAAAAGAGGTAGCTTAATAGACAAAAAAGATGCAAAAAAACAATCTGATTTCAATCGGAAAAATTTTGCAAGCAAAAGGTCTCAAAGGAGAATGTAAAGTCTCCTTTGAGGCTTTTTTTATTGAACTAGTCGAACAAATAAGCGTTATCTTTTACACTGATCAACAAGGTAGCTTTGTACCCTGCTGGATCGAAAGCTTGGAATGGATAGGAGATAAAGTAGCTCTAATTAAATTTGAAGATTTTGACTCAAGAGAAAAGATACAATTGCTCAATAGTAAGACCATCTTTGTAGACCAAACAAAAATCAAAGGTCTAGAAAATGCTTTGGACGAAGAACAAGACTGGAATTTTCTGCTTTCATTCCAAGCCTTTGACCAAAATACCCCATTAGGTACAATCAAAGAAATATTCTATTTTCCTCATCAGAACCTAGCACAAGTCATAGACAAGGACAATGAATACCTCATTCCTCTCCACCAAGACCTCATACACCAAATAGACGAAACCAAACAAATCATCACCTTCAATCTTCCCGAAGGCTT
>JAHDIA010000465.1:989-5270 GCA_020631035.1 Chitinophagales bacterium
CCTGGAATTATAACAGTTTTTGTGTTGAGAAATACTAAGCAACACTCCGCCAACTCACAATTTTCGATTAAGGTTTAGTCGGTATACGCTGCTTATTGGACTTTGGCTTAGTCGGAGTTTTGGATTTAGAAGGCGTTGCCTTTTTACTTGGAGCCTTCTTATTGCTAATTGCTGCCTTATTGGGCGAAGAAGACGAAGGCGTATTAGGGATATTGCTGAGATTGGACACTGAAGCACCATTCGCAAATTTGACAACTCCCTTTGTGTCCTTATCCTCCCAAATTTCGATACCAGCCCACACATCTTCACATCTATTTGTCAAGTGTCCATCTGTTCCCACATTCAACTTGGCTTTGGGTTTGACTATAATTTTAGCTCCTTTAGGAAGAGAAACCATACAATTAATGGTCAAAGTTGCATTGTTTTCTACAACAATATCGCCTAAAAAATCTTTGGCATCATTCCAAACTACATCTCTTTTGATTGTAACTTTTTTATTAGCTTGGTATTTACACCAATCGGGACGCAACAAACTGCGTTGTTTGGAGTTGGGTTTGGCAAAATTGTAATGAATTTTTCCCAACTGACAAGGGGTATAAGCTTTCATAAAAGCATTGTAATCCATCACATTATTGGAGACATTGTCCCAAGTATTGCATTTGGGATGGTTCTCATCCATAAACCAGCAGTTGGGATGTTTAGGCGTATCGTCACATCCATCATTGGTACTCCAAGTATGCAACAAACCCAAACTATGCCCAATTTCATGATTTAGAAACTTAGACATATACTGGGCAAGTCTACTCACAGGTGTACCAATCTTGGCATCCTTTTTAAAATCCTTGGTGTATTTGTTGTAACGTCTTTTACTGTCAGCAACCTTTACCCATCTAGGTGTACCCACACCATTGATTTTTCTATATTTCTTTTTATTTTTATTGGCAACGCTATCAGGATGATGTTCCAATAAAAAGATATTTAATACGTCACCTTTGCGTACTCCATACTTATCATATTGCTTAGAGGAAAAAATACTGTGTGTTGCATCAGTAGCTTTCCTTGCACTATTGATGTAGGCCATATCATCGTCATAATGGAAGTAAATTCCATCGTCTTGCGGACCGTCTCCCGCCAATACATACTGAAATTGCATCGGAAGAGCAGGGGTGCTATTGGGTTTGGGCAAAAACATTTCCTCATTGTTGCGCAACAAGGCATTGGTGGAATCCACCAATACTTTTACATATTCTTTGGCAACGGATTCCTCCAAATTCAATTTCCGATCTAAAGTATTGATTATATGAAAATTGACTCTTACATAGCGGGTAGGGGTGTGCTCAGGATACTGTTCATCTGGTGCGTAATTGATTTTATCACCACAAATATTGACCAGTTTGGGTGGGGCATCTGAAACCTGATTGGCCGTATTCATCATTGATTTTACCAATGATTGTGTCTTACAAGAAGCAACAAAAAATAAAAAAAAGCTTAACAGTATGGTAACAACAATTATAAGATTTTTCATAAAGTATTTTTTAAATTTGACGTCAAGCGAACCTAAAAGTTTCTTTTACCAATGGTAAAGCCCATTTCAATAACAAAAATACTGATTTTTTGCCTACTATTGGGCAATTTTACAGCTTGTTCATTTTTGGAAGTAGACAAGAAAAGATTGGAAATAATAGAACTGGGTTTACCCATTGTAGACTTTTTTAGTGAAGAGGCTATTCCTTATGATCACAAAATGGACATAGAATGGCGTTTCAAAGGTAGTCAGACCCATTGGAATGGCAAGGGGAAAATGCGCCGTAGGGGAGGACTCTCCGCTTCTTATCCCAAGCACTCCTATACACTCAAACTCAAAAAAAATACCCAAATTGGTAATTTTCCTTCTGGAAATGAATGGATTTTTAACGCCAATTTTATAGACAAAACCTTTATGCGCCACAAAGTCTGTTATGACCTTTTTCGGCAAATGAACAAGCGCAACATTGCTCCCCAATCTGCCTATGTTCATTTATACTTAAATGAGGAATACAGAGGACTCTATGTCCTAATGGAACGCCTCAATGAAGACCGCTTGCAATTGGATATTGAGAGCGAAACAGCAGTCATTTACAAAGATCCACCGATTTTTACCACTACAGAAACTTTTAAGGCATTCCTCATTGACAGCCTCAATCAGTGGCAGCAAAACTATCCTACAGAATTGGATGACAAACGAGAAAAACACATCAGCGATTTTCGAGCATTTTTGCTCAATAGTACAGATGAACAATTCTTTGACTTTAATCAAGGCATTGAACAGTGGATTGATCTCGATTCGGTGACAGATTGGTTATTGCTCTTACTTTTTACCAACAATTCAGATGGTTTGCTCAAAAACTTTTTCCTTTACAAAAAGAACCAAGAAGATACCTACCACATTGCCATCTGGGATTACGATTATTCCTTTGGTAGAGATGGCGATGGCGAAAAAAATATGTTTGAACGAATGATTAAGCCCCAACGCAACATTCTTTTCAAACGTCTAATGCAAAATGCCAAATTTCTCGACCGCCTCAAACATCGTTGGAGCGAACTCAGAAACAATCAAGTTTTTTCTCAAACCAATCTCTTTAAATTAATAGACGACAATCATCAAACAATTGAAGCCAGCATTCCCCATAATCGCTCTATTTGGAAAGACGAGCACAAAATCTACTACGATGCTGACAATTACACCCAAGAACTCCAATTGATGAAAACATTCATTTCCCAAAGATTGGAACAGCTCGATCAATACTTCAATGCTCTAAATACAAATGTTGAAAGTTAATGTTTCTAGAACGGAACGTTTGTTTTTCAAACCTTCGTGTGTCCCCGCTATCAGTCGTACATGGTACGTCCTTCTATCGGGCGTAGGCATCGGTTCTTTGGGTCCTTCGTTGGTGGGTTTTTCCATCCGCTTCACGCCATTTTTTCGCCCGTTTTGTTTCGCCCGTTTTGTGTTCAGACGCACGGCCGTGCGTCGCTACGTGTGATACAAATCACCGATTCCACATAATAATCTACGAATCAACCATTCACGCAATTACCCAATTCAACCAATCAACCAATTACACAATTAAAAAGGCGTCGGATGAGCGGATGGATGCACCCTTGTACGCAGCCCAAAACATGCGTCGGTTAACCAGACCAAGATGTAGCCATGAAAGAGGGACGTTGCACCATAATAAAAATCTTGATGCTTGGCATTTTGAAAATGCCTCATCTTTTGTAGATGAAGATGGGGGGCATCAACTTAGTAAATTGTCTTCAGATGCCCGCCATCACAATTAACTCAAAGGACCTCCTGCAAATATTCCCACACAGTCGAAGCAACCAATTTGTGTCCTTGGGCAGTTGGGTGAATGCCATCGGGTAAATTGAGGGCTTTTTGACCCGCTACTTTTTCCAACAAAAATGGGATAAAAGGCAAATCATACTCCTTTGCCAAACGCTTGAAATTATCTCTAAATTTAGAAGTGAAATCATTGCCCATATTGGGTGGAGCTTCCATACCAGCCAACACAAGGGTACACTCAGGATATTTGGCTTTAACCTTTTCGATGATGCCTTTGAGGTTGCGATAGGTTTCTTCGGTATTAACACCACGTAAGCCGTCATTGCCACCCAATTCCAAAATGAATACATCTATGGGTTGTTTCAAAACCCAGTCAACTCTCCGCAAACCGCCAGCAGTCGTTTCGCCACTCAAACCCGCATTGACAACTTTGTAATCCATTCCCAAAGAATCTATTTTGTTTTGGATAAGAGCAGGGAAGGCTTGTTTTTTCTCAATACCATAACCTGCGCTCAAGCTATCGCCAAAAAACAAAACGGTTTTGCTTTTTTTAGAGGCAGTGGTTTGGGTATTTTTTTGTTGTGCTACTTTGGGGGCAGCGGCATTGTCGGTTTTGTCTTTCTGAGAAGAAGAAGCCGTTTCGCCTTGACATGCTCCCAATGAAAAAGCAACGATTAAGAGAAAAGAGAACGTTATATTGTAAAGTAACTTATAATACATGGATATTTCTGTATTTTGTATTTTTGCCGAATAAATTGCTATTCAATATTGTCTATTATAATGATAGACGTATCAAGAACTAAAAGAATGTTAAAGCTAAACTTTTTAACCAAAAATTAAGTTGTTTAGTACAGAACTTAGATAAAATATGAACAAAACAGTATTAAGCGTAAAAAATCTCAGTCGCTCTTACAAAAGTAACAATAAAAGCATTACCGTTTTAGACAATGTCAGTT
>JAHDIA010000466.1 GCA_020631035.1 Chitinophagales bacterium
GATTCGTAGTGCTCCACAATTGTGCGTTCGATACATGCTTAGATGGGTTGTGTTTTATTAATTAAAATGATAATATCAGAAACAATGCCACAAAAATACACCTTCTGTATGAATTTTGCAGGATTCGGGGAAAATAAGTAAAGGCTAAAATAGAGCATAAATGTTCAGTATTCGCGGATTAAATCAAAAAAGCCATCTGAACGGAATCCAAATGGCTTTTTTGTACAGAACGTAAAGAACGAAGAAGTTACAAGTTTTGTATAGTTAGGATTAATTTCATTGAATCATCACTTTTTCGACGATTTGTTGACCTTGTGTTTTAATTTTTAGGAAATAAATGCGATTGGCATATTGGTGACTGGCAATATCCAATCGTCCATTAAAAGTATCTGGTGCAAAGCTGTCTACCAAATTTCCCTCTTGGTCAAACAATTCAATCTTGACATTGCTTGTTTCTTGCGGTCCAAAAATATGCAATTGATTGGAAGTGTGATTTTGGATGAGTTTCCAAGTATTATTGCTTTGCCATTGCTCAAATCCCTCCAACCAACGTTCCACCCCATCGGTTTTCATTAACAAAAAATTGATGGGTTGGGTCATACTTAAATACCTGCCTGCCTTCGGAAAATAGCCCAGTGTATCCTCTACAGTGGTTTCAAATGCACTGGCGATTAGCTGGTTGATGTCGGTACTCCACTGCTCCCTAGACTTTGCCAGTCTGTCGAGATATGGTCGCAAAATGGCATCCCGTTTTTGCATATAGGCTTGCATATTCTCTGTCTTCTCTTTTTGGGCAGCCTTGATTTCACTCAGTTTTGCCTTACACTTTCTCACCTCCATTCTATCTGCCCCTGAGCTTCTCAGTTTTTGACAAGCTTTGGTTTCTTGATTGAGTTGTTCCGTCAATGAAGTCATTTCGGAATGGTAAATTTTAAAAAGGGCAGTATCCTCTTTGGGTAATTGTTTGTTGAGTTCTACACGCTCTCGGCTAACGACTGGATAAACGTTGTGATTGAGGTAACTCCCTATTTCGACCCCAAGTGCTTTCTTTTTTTCTTTTTCCAGGCTAGGAATTAAGCCTGCTTGTTCCGATTTGAGCAATTTGCCAAATTCCTTGATTTGATCTTGTGAGAGTATGTCAAACAATTCGATTTCCCTAGCTTTTAATATGGTTCTTATGGCTTTTTGTTGGCTTTGAACATTTTTGAATTTTCTCTTTTTGGTATTGGCGAGTTGTTTATTGTAAGAAATGTATATATCCGCCACAAATGCAATGGTTTCGTCGTCCATCCCCATCTTTTTGCCTGCTGCTTCAATAATGCTCTCCATCCTTTCCTGCTTTACTTCATCTTGTTGGGCGTGCAAGCCTACTCCCCAACACAATACAAGCAAACAAATGCCTAATAAGGGAATAAAGTACAAGCTTGTCCATAGAGCTAAATTCCATAAAAATACTGGTCTATTCCCCTTCATAGGTACATTTTTCATAAGTGGATGGCAAAAACCAAAAATACCACTTCCCCATTCAAGAAACAAGCAGTTCTTTAATAATTTTTCGGATTCTTTTTCACTAATATGAAGCATTCTTTTTATAAGTCATTGTATATCAGAAGCGTCGGATGAGCGGGTGGATAAACGCTTGTACGAAGTATGAAGTATGCGCTGGTTAACCAGACTGAACGCAGCCATGATGTAATGACGCTGCAAAATAAAAAAGCTTAAAAACTTCCCGATTCGCTCAATTTTCCCGAACTTTAAGTTTCTTGTAATTCTACATGTCAACCAAGCTTTTTATGGCGAAGAAACAAAATCAAAACGAAACTCCTGTAGCAAGTATCAATACAAATAACTCATCCAGAACTGGACTGGCGAAATTTTGGTATGATCGCTCACCTGTATTGAGATATATAGTGCTTTTTATCCTATTAATGGCTATTTTTTATATGTTTTGGGCAACTCAATGGTTTCACGATTATTTTGTGAGTACCTTAACCAAAATAGACGCCAAATTGGCAAGTGTTTTTCTCAACCTCTTTGGCTATGGTACCGAAGCCATTGGCACAACAGTCAAATCTCCTAATATGACTGTCAATGTCAAAACAGGCTGTGACGGTGTAGAAGCTATGGCACTTTTTGCCAATGGAATCATTGCTTATGCTGCTCCACTTGGACACAAACTAAAAGGTATTTTTTGGGGTTTGTTGTTCTTGTTTACTGTAAATTTGATAAGAGTGATTCACCTATGGTTGTCGGGTTTGTATATGCCTGAATATTTTGAGTTTTTCCATTCCAACTTCTGGCAATTTGCGTTTATCCTTATTTCCCTTGTCACTTGGGCAGTTTGGATCAATAGAATTCGCAGAAAAGAAAAAATAAGTGGATAATGATTAATATTAAGTCACTTATCATCTTTATTGTCAGTTTCATTGTCATTCTAGGAGTGCTCAATTTTTTGATTCCTAGTACTGGGATAGACAAATGGTACAATAAGAAATTTATTGAATGGGGTGAGCAGTTTTATGATGGATGGGGGCAAACCCACAATGGCAATGTCAGTTTTGAGAAAGCTCCTCGAACCAAACTCAATAAGTTTTTCAAACATCCTTTCAAAACATATGATGATCAGGTGCAAATCAAAATCATCAATCAGGAACACATAGATGAGGGTATACGCAAAGCTCGTAGAACTGGGGCAACTGCTGTAAATGTAGATCACGCCGAATTTACCATGGATACTTGGCAATTTGCCATGCTGCCCCTCATGCTCATTATTGCACTCATACTTGCCACGCCCATCTCTATTCCACGACGGCTTATTTCAATGGTTTTGGGCCTCTTGCTTATGAATCTCTTTCTGGCATTCCGTTTTTGGGTACGATTTGTCACTGAAGTCAACCGACATGGTTGGCTTGGTGTGGGTAGTTTGGGCGATACTGGAAAATGGCTCATTACCCATCTCAATACCATTTTTATGTTTTTTGGTATTAGTATGATTGTTGCGGTCGTCATTTGGATCATCACAACGCTTCGCCCTAAAGATGCCCATTTGTTTTGGACTCCTTTGGAAGAGGTTGAGGCTTGATTTGAAAATTTTCTTTGTTCTTTTTGGGGACGGAACGTTTTGGGCTTCCTTTGCATGGTGTGTCCCCGCTATCCACTTTTACTCCTCGTTTAGGGCGAATACAATTCGCCCCTACTGCGGGGTAAGCGTTTCTATCGGGCGTATTTGGAATGTTTTGCCCTTCGTACAATGGCATATTTTTATGCCTACATATAAAAACAACATTTAATCAAGGATACAAATTATGTTTGGGGTCTAACCAACGTAAGTAGTGTGACAAATTTATCTTAATATTTTATGATGGCTTCTTTTTGGCTTCTACTGCGTTGAAAATACTCGCCTTAGCTCTGCTAGGACTCCGTTTTTCGCCTTGTAGAAACACAAAAACAAACTCATCAAAAATGTAACCTTAATTATGTCACACTACTTATGTAATACACACTACCTATTAAAAAACCGTGTACCCTTCCATACTCATTTGCAGTCAACTCAAATTGATAGGGTTTGTTTACGAGTTGCTCTTCATTGTTTAACCCAAAATTATCTTCTGTTGTATCCCCCCAATCAATAGGATGTATTCTCAATGCAGAGCTTCGATTTGCATAAAACTCTCCAATTGTAATTGTAGAAATTGCTTTGAGTCGTTCAATCAATACATTAAAGTAATCAACATTACCAATAAAAGGATCAAACTTATCTTCTACAACAACAAAGTACTTTAATGAAAAACTCAACAATTCGCTGTGATTTATTTCTATAGCCTGTTTTGCTTTGGCTAAAGGAGAAGCTTGTAAATGTTTGGGTTTTTTAAATTTTTTCTTAGCCACTTACAAGAAATTCTTTGTAGTATTCAATCATTGAACGATCTGAAATAATATTATCAGAAGGTTCATCTTTTGCTAGTCCTGTCCTTGCCAACTGCCAAGGTTTTTCAGAATGAGTCAATTTTTCTAATTCAAATGCAGTCAATCCAAAATATTCATCTACAACATCTTGTAATAATTCACACTGCTCAGGGCTAACGATCTCATTGCAAAAATGTTCAATATACTCTTGATTTAAGGAGTCTTTTGCAATAGGTCGCCAACCAAAATGCCTCAATTCTGAATAAACTTCTGGTAAAACTGGTCCATGTACCCAAGCTTGAAATGTTCCTTCAAAAAGTCTTGTCTCAAAATATGCTAAATGCCAAGCTTGCGCATAATACAAAAGCTTTTGTAATTTTAAATTAGATAATAAATTCCCTGTCTCATTCGATAATGCAATGAAATAATCTACTATCTTCTTATATTCTGTAACTTTAATCATACCTTTTAATAACGTTATAGAATTCCAAATTGTTCCTCAATCACAACGGAATCACTGGATCAATAAAACACGAACCAATCGACATTTTATCATCTGTACCATCGGCATAAAAAACGGTAAAGGTGACTCGCCCTTTTTTGACATAGCCATCCATAATGATGCGTCTTCCATCTTCTGAAATTTCGCCCTCGATGGGTTGGTCGTCTTTTTCGTAACGGAGATTTTTTATAGAAATGGCTGGTTTGTCTAGGTACATTTGGTGCTGTTTGATGGAGCGAATCTCTTCATCACCCAAAGGTTCTGATTGGGCAAAGGTTTCAGTAGAAAGTGTCAAGCCTCCTAGTATAAACAACAAAGCAAATAGGTATCTCATGAGTTTGTATTTTTGAAGTTGAAGATTTGTTGTATTTTTGGTTTAAATTAATGCAAAATAATCAAAAAAGAAAATTACAATGGCTTTAGATAAAAATGGCATCGCTCAACGCATCTCTCAAGAACTCCAAGATGGCTACTATGTCAACTTGGGTATTGGCATTCCAACTCTGGTATCCAATTACATCCCAAAAGGCATCAATATTGTCTTGCATTCTGAAAATGGCTTGTTGGGTATGGGCCCTTTTCCTACTGAAGCGGAAGTAGATGCCGACCTCATCAATGCGGGGAAACAAACGGTTACCACTTTGCCTGGTAGTAGCTTTTTTGATTCAGCCACCAGCTTTGCAATGATTCGTGGGGGGCATGTAGATTTGACAGTACTGGGTGCAATGGAAATTTCACAAAATGGCGACATTGCCAATTGGAAAATTCCTGGCAAAATGGTCAAAGGCATGGGTGGTGCAATGGATTTGGTCGCTGGTACCGAAAACATCATTGTCGCAATGATGCATACC